>NZ_QJSX01000020.1 GCF_003217515.1 Deinococcus yavapaiensis KR-236
GCTCAAGCTCATGTAGCCGTGCTGTTCGGTGCTGCCGAGCGGGAGGATGCAGCGGTCGTCGCGTTGCAAGTACGCCTCCACTTGCATCCAGTTCATCGATTCAATGTTCATGACGGTTCCTTTCTCTGAGTAACGCGCGCTGCTGGGCGATCACGGGCAGGACGGTGCGCTGCGTGTCGTCGACGTCCACGGCGTGGCGGTACTCGAACGCGAACTGACCGGGCTTCAGGGCGGTGACGATGCCGTCGGCGCCGCTCGCGAAGATCGCGCCGTCGCACCACGCGAGGATGGCGGGAAGGTCTCGGCCCGCGAGGTGCGTGGCGCGCACGTCCAGCACTTGCGGCGCGAAGCGATGCACGCCCGCCAAGAACGTCGGAAGGAAGTCGTCGAAGGTCGCGACCAAGGCCAAGCGCGTCTCGGGCGCGAGGTTGGCGAGCTTGCCGCGCGTCTCGAACGACACGGCGACGCGCAACGGCACGATCTCCAAGGTCGGCAAGGCGGCGCGCGCCTCGGCGAGGCGGTGCCCGAGCGTCAAGACGACGTCCGCGCCGCGAACGTCCGCGAGGACGCTCGGCGAGGAAAGTTGCGTGAACGTCACTGCTTGCACGCGGTCTTCGGGCCGCAGGAGGTTCTGGAGTTCGCTCGTGTAGCCTCGCGTCGCCGCGTCCAGCACGCCGACGAGCACGACGTGCACCCCGACGTCCTTGGAGGTGTGTCCGCGCGCCACCATCGCCTGCAAGATTTCCACGACCTGCTCGGGCTCGATGCCGTCACGCGCCGCGTGATCCAAGAGGTCGCCGATGCGGGCGCGCAAAGCGGTGAAGTCGCGCGTGGGACGCCCCGTGCCGTGATCGGCGACGAAGGTGCCGCGCCTAGGATGCGTCACGATGAGGCCGCGCGCCGCGAGGTCCTTGTAGACTTGCGCGACCGTCACGTGCGCGACGCCCGTCTGTCCCACGAGCTCTCGCACGCTCGGCAAGCGCGTGCCGGGCGGCAAGTCGCCGCACGCGATGCCGTACTCGATTTGGCCGCGCAGCTGCACGCCCAAAGGCACGCTGAGCATGCGGTCCACCGTGAAAGGCGCGATGTCCGCTTCCACCTCGGGCCGCATCAACGCACCTCGGCAGGTTGGTCGGCGGGCCGCAAGGCGGGATCGAAGAGGTGGCAGGCGACGCTTTGCCCGAGCCGAATCTCGGTGAGCTCGGGTCGGTCGGTCGCGCAGCGATCGAAGGCGTACGGGCAGCGCGTGCGAAACGGGCAGCCGCTCGGAACGTTCAGCGGACTCGGCAACTCGCCCGACACAGCGGGCGCGTCCACGCGGTGCGCGGGGTCGAGGTGCGGCGCGGCGGCGAGCAGAGCGCGCGTGTACGGATGGGCGGGCGCCTCGAAAAGCTCCTGCGTCGTTCCGACCTCCACGACCCGCCCGAGGTACATCACGGCGACGCGGTGCGAGATGTGGCGCACGAGCCGCAAGTCGTGCGCGACGAACAAGACGGTGAGGCCGAGCTTCTCTTGCAGTTCGAGCAGCAAGTTCACGACTTGCGCCTGCACGGACACGTCGAGCGCGGAGACGAGCTCGTCGGCGACGAGGCAGTCGGGTTCCATGGCGAGCGCCCGCGCGATCCCGATGCGCTGACGCTGCCCGCCGCTGAACTCGTGCGGAAGGCGGTTCTCGGCCTCGGGGGAGAGGCCGACCAATCCGAGCAGTTCGCGTACCCGCTCGCCTTGCTGCTCTTTGGGGCGCAGCTTGTGGACGGTGAGGACTTCGCGCAGCACCTGGCCGACCGTCATGCGCGGATTGAGCGACGAGAAGGGATCTTGAAAGATCATCTGCACGCGGCGGTAGTACATGCGCAGATCCTCGGCGCCGAGCGTCAGGACTTCGCGTCCGTCGTAGCGGATGCTGCCGGCGTCCGCTTTGTGCAGCCGTACGATGCAGCGCGCGAGCGTGGATTTGCCGCAACCGCTTTCCCCGACGATGCCGAGCGTCTCGCCGCGCCGCACTTGCAAATTCACGTCCGTCAAGGCCCGCACGACCTTCGGAGCTTCGCCGCGCCAGCGGCTCAGGAAGCTTCGCCGCACCGGGAAGGTCTTCGTGAGGGCTTGAATGTCGAGGAGGTACTCGTTCGACGTCACGGCGTTCGCGGTCATACCACCACCTCGTTCACGAGCGGCAGCTTGGCGTAGTGAACGCACGCGCTCGCTCGACTCGGCGCGATTTCGATCAGGGGCGGCTCGCTTCCCAGGCACGCGTTCGTGTGAAAGGCGCAGCGCGGCGCGAAGGCGCAGCCTGCCGGAAGGTGCCGCAAATCGGGCGGCGAGCCGGGGATGGGTTGCAGCGGACGACGGTGCGCGCCGCTGTCGGGCAAGCTTCTCAGCAAGCCGAGGGTGTAGGCGTGCTTCGGCGCACTGAAAACGTCCGTGACGTTCGCCGTTTCCACGAGGCGGCCCGCGTACATCACGGCGACGCGGTCGCAGGTTTGCGCGACGACGCCGAGGTCGTGCGTCACGAGGACGATGCTCATGCCGAGCTGCTCTCGCAACTTCAGCAACAGGCGCAGAATCTGGTCTTGAATCGTCACGTCGAGGGCCGTCGTGGGCTCGTCGGCGAGCAGGACGCGCGGTTCGGACGCGAGCGCGATCGCGATCATCGCGCGCTGCCGCATGCCGCCCGAGAATTGGTGCGCGTAATCGCTGAGCCGCGTGCGCGCGCTCGGAATGCCGACGAGGTCGAGCAGTTCCACGGCGCGCTCGTTCGCCGCCTTGCCGGTGAGGCCGCGGTGCTCGCGCAGATTCTCGCGAATTTGCTCGCCGATCGTCAGAACGGGATTGAGGGCCGTCATGGGCTCTTGGAAGATCATGCCGATCTGCGCGCCGCGCACGTTGCGCAGCTTGGCTTCCGACAAGCCGACGAGGTTGTGCCCGCCGTACTCGATGGTGCCGGTCACGCGCACGGGCTTGCGGTGCAGTTGCAGCAACGCGCGTAGCGTGACGCTCTTGCCACTGCCGCTCTCGCCGACGAGGCCGAGCACCTCGCCCGGCTGCAAGTCGAAGTTCACGCCGCGTACCGCGTGCAACTCGCCGCGCGGCGTGGGAATGCGCACGTCGAGGTCACGCACACGCAAAACGGGGGAGGGGAGGGGCGCGCTCACGAGCGGGGCCTCAAGGCGTCGGCGAGTCCGTCGCCGATGAGGCTGAAGGCGACTCCGGCGAGGGTGAGGGCGAGGCCGGGGAAGCCGGCGATCCACCACGCGGTCGCCATGAAGTTCTTGCCGTCGGCGACCATGACGCCCCACTCGGGCGTGGGCGGTTGCGCGCCGAGACCGAGGTACCCGAGGGACGCGCCGAGCAGGATGCCGAGGCTCATGTCGGTCATGAGGTACACGATGGCGGGCGTCACGGCGTTCGGCAGGACGTGCCGCAGCAGCACGCGGGACGGTCCGAAGCCCAGCACCCGCGCGGCCTGCGCGTACTCCGTTTCCTTTTGCGCCATGACTTCGGCGCGCACGAGTCGCCAGTACGACACCCACCCGACGGCGCTCACGGCGATGTACATGTTCGTGAGGCCCGGGCCGAGCACCGCGACGATCGCGATGACGAGCACGAGGAACGGAAAGACGACGACGAGGTCCGCGACGCGTCCGATCATGGCGTCGAACCACTTGCCGACGAAGCCCGTGAAGGCTCCGAGGAGCGTGCCGAACACGAAGGGGAAGAGCGTCGTGAACACGGCGATTTGAAGGTCGACTTGCGCGCCGAAGATGATGCGGCTGAAGATGTCGCGCCCGAAGTTGTCCGTGCCGAACAGGTGCTTGGCGGACGGACCTTGCAAAATGGCGGTGTAGTCGAAGTCGGTGGGGCTGTACGGCGCGAGGAGCTTCGGGGCGACCGCCGCGATGACGAGCGGCAGCAGCAGCAGCAAGCCCGCGATCAAGGTCGGCTTGGGACGGCGCCGCGTGCGCCGAGGCGCGACCGAGGTGACGGGGGGAGCGGTGGTGGTCAAGGCAGTCCTCCTTCCGGTGAGGTCACGCGTGCTCTACGCGCGGATCGAGGCGGGCGTGCACGAGGTCGGTCATCAGGAACACCAGCGAGACGAGCACGGCGAACACGAGCGTGAGCCCTTGAATGACGGGGTAGTCGCGACCGAAGATCGCGTCGATCATGAGGCGGCCGACGCCGGGAATCGCGAACACCGACTCGGTGATGACGGCTCCGCCGATGAGGGCGCCGATGTTGAGGCCCAGCAGCGTGATGGTCGAGATGAGGGCGTTGCGCAGCACGTGCCGACTCAGCACGACGCGCGTTCGAAGCCCCTTGGAGCGCGCGAACTCCACGTACTCCGCCGTGAGCACCTCCAAGATGGAGTTGCGCAGCGTTCGCACGAGAATCGCGGCGAGGTTGAAGCCGAGCGTGAGGGCGGGCAGGAACAGGTGGTAGAGGCGGTCGCCGAACGAGTCGCCGTACCCGCCGATGGGAAACCACTGCAACTTCGCGCCGAGCAAGGTCAGGAGTTGCAGCGCCACGTAGAACACGGGCAGCGACAAGCCGATTTGGAACAGGCCGCGAATGACGCCGTCCACCCAGGTGTTCCTGCGAACGGCGGCGAGAATCGCGAGCGGCACCGCCATGACCACCCCGAGGATGGACGCGTACACGCTCAAGAAGAGCGTGACGGGCAGTCGCTCGCCGACGAGGCGCAGCACGGGCACCTTGAGGCTGGTGCTCTCGCCGAGGTCGCCTCGCACGAGGTGCTGCACGAAGATCCAGAACTGCACGACGAGGGGTTGGTCGAGGCCGAGTTCGCGCTTCTTGCGCGCTACGATTTCAGGCGTGGCGCGGTCTCCGAGGATGGCGCTCGCCGGATCGCCCGGCAACAAGCGCACGAGCAGGAACACGAGGATCAGCACGGCGATGAACGTCGGGATGATCTGCAGCAGGCGTTTGAGAACGTACGAGGCGCGCATCGGTTGCTCCTAGAGGAAGGCCGGTCCGACGGCCGTCGGACCGGCCTTCCGAGTCAGGTCACTTGTCGAGGTACGTGGCCGCGAAGATGTTGTTGCCGAGGGGAATTTGCACGAAGCCCTTGACGTTCTTGGCGAGCGCGACGGGGTACGGCGTTTCGTAGAGGTACACGATGGGCGCCGCCTCGTGGTAGAGCGTTTGGATACGGCGGTAGATGGACGCGCGCTTCACGCGGCTCGTCTCAGATTGGCTCTGCTCGAAAAGCTTTTCGATTTCCGCGCTTTTGAAGCCCGTGTGCAGCGACTCGACGGTGGCGTAGATCGCGAAGTACGTCGTGATCTGGCTGGGGTCGTTGATGTCGTTCGTCCATCCGCCCGTGCGCATCTGGAAGTCGTTGGCGCGGTAGCGGGCGGTCTTCGTTGCGGCGTCGAGCTGCTCGATCTTGAGCTTCACGCCGATCTGCGCCCACATCTGCTGCAACGCCGTCAGTTGCGCGAGGTCGTTGGCGCTGCCGCTCGTCGCCATGCTCGTGACCTCGAAGCCGTTCTTGTACCCGGCGGCGGCCATGAGGGCCTTGGCCTTGTCGAGGTTGTACGGGAAGCCTTTTTGCGACGTGTCGAACAGGGGCGTCGTGGAGGACATGAACGAATTCATGGGCTTGCCGACTCCGTACGTGACGATCTGGATGAGGGCGTCCTTGTTCGTGGCGTAGTTCAGCGCTTGGCGCACGCGCACGTCGCTCAAAGGGTTCGTGCTGCCGTCCTTGAGCTTGGGACGGTTGTTCATGGTGATGAAGTTGACTTGGGTGGACGGGAACAGCGCCATGTTGATCTTCGGGTTGGCCTTGAGCTCGTTCACGCGGGCGAGCGGAATGAACTCGGCGCCTTGGATCTCACCGGCTTGCAGTTTCAGGATGCGGGTGTTGTCGTCGGGGATGATCTCGAAGCGCACGGCGTCCAGGTACGGGAGGGCCTTGCCGTCCTCGCCTTTCTTCCAGTAGTACGGATTGCGCTTGATGACCATGTACGAGCCCTTCTTCCACTCGCTGAGGACGAAGGGACCGGAGCCGATGGGCTTCTCGGCGAAGGCTTTGGCCTTTTCGGCGTCGTTCTTGCCGGCCGCCGCGTTGAACAGCTTTTGCGACATGATCGCCGAGTTGAAGGTCGCGAGGGCCGCCGCGAGGGTCGGGTCGGGTCGCTTGAGGTTGAGGGTGACGGTGTTGCCGCTCGTGGTGATGTTGTCGATGGACGCGAGGGACCCGCTCCAATCACCGTTGTCGGGCTTGCGGGCGCGGTCGAGCGACCACTTCACGTCGGCGGCGGTGATGGGGCTGCCGTCGGCGAACTTGATGCCGGAGCGCAGCGTCAGTTTCATGCTCTTGTTGTCGCTGCTCACCGTGTACGACGAGGCGAGGCCGGGTTGGACGCCTTTGCCGTTGGCGCTGGGTTGCAGCAAGGTGTCGTAGAGGTTCGTCAGAATCCAGATGTCGAGGTTCGCGTCGTTCAAGACGGGGTCGAGGAACAGCGAGTCGGCGTAGCGGCCGTACACGAGCGTTCCGCCTCGCTCGACGGCGAGGGATTGCGAGAGAACGAGGGCGGCGCCGAGAGCGAGCGTGGTCCTGACGAGTCGTTTCATACGTGACCTCCAAGGCGCGGGAACGCCCTTTCTGTTATGCCTGTTCTATCTGTTATGGTCGAGCATAACACCTTGCGCCGCCCGTGGCAATCTCTCCTCACGAGTCCTTTAGACAAGTTTATGGACAGAAGCGCGCGAAGGGCCTTGTACACTGTCGCCATGCAGCAACCTCCACAATCGGCACGTCGCCTCGAAGGTCGCGTCGTGCTCGTCACGGGCGCCGCGAACGGCATCGGACGCGCCATCGCGCTCGCTTGCGCCGCCGAAGGTGCCCGCCTCGTCGTCGCCGACGTTCAGACGCTCGGCGAAACGACCGCCGACACCATCACCCAGAGCGGCGGCGAAGCCGTCTTCGTTGCGTGCGACGTATCGAACGCCGCCGACGTGGAGGCGCTCGTCGAGGCGAGCGTGCGGCGCTTCGGACGCCTCGACGTCCTCGTGAACAACGCGGGCATCGGCGGCGACGCCTCGGCCGCGCACGACCTCGACCTCGAGACGTGGGACCGCGTCATCGCCGTCAACTTGCGCGGACCCTTCCTGTGCGCGAAGTACGCCTTGCCGCATCTCATGGCGAACGGGGCGGGCGCCGTCGTGAACGTCGCGTCCACCTTCGGACTCATCGGCGCGCCGAACGCTCCCGCCTACTGCGCTTCCAAGGGGGGCGTCGTGAACCTCACGCGGCAACTCGCCGTGGACTACGGCAAGCGCGGCGTGCGCGTCAACGCCGTCTGCCCCGGTTACATCGACACGGACATGGGGGGGCGGCGCGCCAGCCTTTCTCCGGAAGCGTCGCGCGCCGCCAACGCCAAACGCGAAGCGAACGCCGCGCGCCAACCCCTCGGACGCCAAGCGCACGCCGACGAAGTCGCCCGCGCCGTCGTCTTCCTCGCGTCGAACGACGCCTCGTTCATGACGGGCACCATCATGACCGTGGACGGCGGCTGCACGGCGACGTTCAACTACGACTGACTTCTGGAAACGAAAAACGCCACTCCGCGTGGAGTGGCGTTTTCGCGAAGGGCCGCGCTCAAGCGGGCGCGGGCAGGTCCGTGGCCACCGCTCCGCCTTCCGAAGCCACGGGCGGGCGGAACGACCGCAGCCGTAACGCGTTCGTCAGCACGAAGACGCTGGAAAAGCCCATCGCGGCCGCCGCTAGGACGGGTGAAAGCAGCAAGCCGAACGTCGGAAAGAGCACGCCCGCCGCCACGGGAATCAGCAAGACGTTGTACGCGAAGGCCCAGAACAAGTTCAGCTTGATGTTGCGAAGGGTCGCGCGGCTGAGGGCGAAGGCGTTCGGCACGCCGCGCACGTCGCCCGACATCAAGATGACGTCCGCCGTCTCCACCGCGACGTCCGTTCCCGTTCCGATGGCCAAGCCGACGTCCGCCCTCGCGAGGGCCGGCGCGTCGTTGATGCCGTCGCCGACGAAGGCGACTTTGCGCCCTTGCGCTTGCAAGGCTTGCACGGCGTCACTCTTGCCGCTGGGCAGGACTTCGGCGAGCACCTCGTCGATGCCGAGTTGACGGGCGATGGCGTTCGCGGTCCGCGCGTTGTCCCCGGTGATCATCGCGACTTTCAGGCCTTGACGGTGCAGGGCGCGCACGGCGTCCGCGCTTCCGTCCTTCACCGGGTCCGCCACGGCGAGGATCGCGGCGAGCTCGCCGTCGATGGCGGCGTACAGCGGACTCTTGCCTTCGTCGCCGAGCTGCCGCGCTTGCTCTTCGAACGACGTCGTCGGGACGCCCAGCTTCGCCATGAAGCGGTCGGCGCCGATTTGCACGTCGTGACCGTCGACGCGCGCCGTGAGGCCGTAGCCGGGCACCGCTTCGAACGCGTCGGGACTCGTCAAGGCGACTCCTTCGCGCTTCGCCGCGTCTCCCAGCGCCCGCGCGATAGGGTGCTCGGACGGTCGTTCGGCGGACGCCACGAGACGCAGGACGTCGGTGCGGTGGAAGGCGGGCGTGGTCACGAGGTCGGTCAGTTCCGGCTTGCCCTTCGTGAGGGTCCCCGTCTTGTCGAGCGCGACGACGCTCACGCCTTGCAACGCCTCGAGCGCGCTTCCCGAGCGGAAGAGCACGCCGAGTTCGGCGGCCTTGCCCGTGCCGACCATGATGGAGGTCGGGGTGGCGAGGCCCATCGCGCAGGGGCAAGCGATGATGAGCACGGCGACGGTCGTGACGAGCGCGAAGGAGAGCGCTTCCTGCCCGCCCGCCAGCAACCAGATCAGGAAGGTGAGGGCGGCGATGCCGAGAACGACCGGAACGAAGACGGCGACGACCTTGTCGGCCAGGCCCTGGATGGGCGGCTTGCTGCCCTGCGCGGTCTCCACGAGCTTGATGATCTGCGCGAGGGCCGTGTCGGCGCCGATCTTCGTCGCCTTGAAGGTGAAGGTTCCGTTCTGGTTGATCGTGCCGCCCACGACCGAGGCTCCGTTCGCCTTGGCGACGGGAACGGGCTCGCCCGTGATCATGCTCTCGTCGACGAAGGAGTGACCGCTCACGACCTCGCCGTCCACGGGGATTTTCTCACCCGGTCGAACGGCGACGAGGTCGCCGATGAGAACTTCGTCGGTCGGGATCTCCAACTCCTCGCCGCCGCGCACGACGCGGGCCGTCTTCGCTTGCAAGCTCAGCAGCTTTTTCATCGCCTCGCTGCTGCGGCCCTTGGCGATCGCCTCGAAGAGCTTGCCGAGCAAGATGAGCGTGATGACGACCGCCGAAGCTTCGTAGTACACGTGCGCCGTACCCTCGGGAAAGAGGCCGGGCGCGAGCGTCACGAGCAGGGAGTAGAAGAACGCGGCGGATGTCCCGATCATCACGAGGGCGTTCATGTCGGGCGACTTGCCTTTCAGCGACTTCCAGCCGAGACGGTAGAAGCGGCGGCCCGGTCCGAACTGCACGGGCACGGCGAGGGCGAGCATCACCCAGTTCAGCCGGGTCATGACGTCGTGCCCGAAGGTGTTCATGAGCCAGGTTTCGACGCTTGGAACGAGCATCGGAACCATGGCGAGAATCGCGAGCGGCACGGCGAAGACCGCGCTGAAGGCAACGGAGCGGCGCAATTCGGCGACGTCGCGCGCCCTCGCCTCGCGTTCGACGTCCGTGCGATCTCGCCCCGCGTCCGCCTCGCGCACCTCGTAGCCCGCGTCCTTCACGGCCGCCTTGAGGTGGCCGAGGTGGGCGCTCGAAGGCAGGAAGGTGACGGTGGCGCGCTCGGTCGCGAGGTTCACGCTGGCGCCGAGAACGCCGTCCACTTTCTTGAGGGCGCGCTCCACCCGTCCGACGCATGCCGCGCAGGTCATGCCGCCCACGCCGAACTCCACGGTGCTCGTCACGGGCTCGTACCCGACGTCCTTTACCTTTTCGAGCAGAATCTGCGGCGTGGTGACGACGGCCGGGTCGTAGGTGACGGTGGCGCGTTCGGTCGCGAGGTTCACGCTCGCACTCTCGACGCCCTCGACTTTCTTGAGACCGCGCTCGACACGGGCGACGCACGACGCGCACGTCATTCCGCCAACTCCGAGCTCGATGGTCTTCGACATTTCGATCCTCCTGATCCCCTCCCGGGGGATTTTCTTGGCCTCACTATAGCGGTTTCTCGAGGGGATATGCAAGACTGGGAGAATATTTAGCGTTCTACAGCACTTTTATCGACCGCAGAATTGACACCCACCCCCAGTGGGTATAAGATGGATGGCGAGGAGGTTCCATTCATGAGTCGAATCGAACTGCAAGTTTCCGGCATGTCGTGCGGCCACTGTCAAGCGGGCGTCACGAAGGCGCTCAAGTCCGTGCCCGGCGTGACCGACGCCCAAGTCGACCTTACGAGCGGCAAGGCTGTCGTTCAAGGCGACGTCGAACCTCGCCTGCTCGTCGAAGCCATCGTCGAAGAAGGCTACGAAGCCACGATCGCGAGCGCTTGATGACCGACGCCGCCTCCGCCTCTCACGTGTCCGAGCATCCCTCCCCCGAGGAAGGCGCGACGGCGCACGGCGAACACCACCTCTGCATGCCTGAGGATGCGCGCAAGAAGGCGGCGCGGCGGCTCGCCATCGCCAGGGGTCACCTCGAAAGCGTTCGCCGCTCGCTGGAGGATCCGCACGTCTACTGCGTCGACGTCCTCAAGCAACTCAAGGCCATCCAAGGTGCCATCGACGGCGCGGCGGCCGTCGTTCTGCGCGGCCACCTCGAAGCGCACGTGGCGACCGCGCACGAACGCGGCGACGAGCAGAAAATCGTCGACGAGCTCATGGAAGTCTTCAAGTACACTTGACGTTCTCGGCGTGGTCGGCTCTCTCGTAGAGCCGACTTTGTCTCGTGTGTCGCGAGAAGGCGCGGCGCCGTGGACCGTCAGGTGTCTTCGCGATCGAGCGGCAACGTGAAGTGGAAGGTGCTGCCTTCGCCCGGAACGGACTCGGCCCACACGCGCCCCGCGTGATGCTCGACGATCTTGCGCACGATCGCCAACCCCATGCCCGTGCCTTCGAAACGCTCGCGCACGTGCAAGCGCTGAAAGATCTGGAACACCCGCTCGGTGTACTGCGGCTCGAAGCCGATTCCGTTGTCCCGCACCGTCACGTGCCACGCCCCCGCGTCGCGCGTCAAGCCCACGTGCACTTCGGGCCGCACGCCGTCGCGGCGGAACTTCACGGCGTTGCCGATCAGGTTCTGGAAGAGCTGCGTCAACTCCGACACGTCTCCCGTCACTTGCGGAAGCGGATCGTGCGTCACGACCGCGCCCGTCTCCTCGACGGCGGCGTGCAAGTGGCGAAGGGCTTCTTGCAACGGCTCTTCCAGCGAGAGCGGGCGGTGCGGCTCATGAACGGAATTGAGGCGCGAGAAGACCAAGAGGTCGTCGATGAGCGCCTTGAGGCGCTCGGCGCCGCGCGTGACGAGCCCCAGGTACTTGCGGCCCGTGTCGTCGAACGCGTCCGCGTAACGACGGTTGAGCACTTCCGTGAAGCTCGCGATCGTGCGCAAAGGCTCTTGTAGATCGTGTGACGCCACGTACGCGAAGCGCTCCAACTCCTCGTTGCTGCGCTCGAGCTCTTGCGTGCGTTCCTTGAGCGCCTGGGCGCTCTCGACGCCTTCGAGCGCCAACCCGAGGCTGCGCGCGACCGTCTCCAGCACGGCCTTGTCGATGGCGTTCCACTGCCGCTGCTCGAACAACCCCATGCCGATCATGCCGTGCGGCTCTCCACGGACGAACACCGGAAGCATCGCCGCCGCGTGCACGTGCCGCACCAACTCCGGATCGGTGTCCGCGCCTTGACGGTAATGATCCTCGAAGATGGGCGAGCGCGACGCCCACGCGCGGTCGAGGGTATCCGCCTGACCACGCGGCAAGCCCGCGTCGACCACCGCCTGCAACAGCGGATTTCCGAGTGGCCCGACGAGGGAACGATACCGCCACAAGTTTCCCTCCGGTTGCCAGTACAAGGTGTACCCCTGCCCGACGAGCGGCATCACGATTTCCTGCGCGCGGCGAATCAGCACGGTCGGGTCGGCCTCCACCGTGAGGTCGCGCGTCAAGAGCGAGAACGCCTCCAGCGCGCGCGTGCGGGCCACCAGCGCGTCACGCTGCGCTTCGAGGCTTCCGGTCTGCTCGGCGCGCTCCAAGGCGAGCGCCAAGCCGCGCCCGACGGCGCTCACGAGCGCCTGGTCCCGCGCTGTCCAACGGCGAGCGCTTCGCAAGCCGATCGCGATGAAGCCGTGTACCTCGCCGTTCACCACCACCGGATAGTTGCTGACGGACGAGTATTCCTCGCTGCGCTCCACCTTTTCCCGCTCGGCGTCCCACGCGTCCACGAACATCGGTTCGCGCGTCTCCATGGGAACGGCGAAGACGGGCGTGTCGAGCGGCAAGCCCGCCCGCAGGGTTTCCAGCAACTCGGCGTCCATGTCGTGCGTCCACGCCTGCAACACCCATCGGTCGTTCACGCGGCCGTAATAACCGACGCTCCCGCTCGCGAAGCGCGTGTGCAGCGTCTGCACCGCCTGCCGAGCGAGCGCCCCGACGTCCGTCTGCGTTCCGACCGCCTCCGTGAAGGCCGCGAACGCGTCGAGCGACACCGCCTGCGCTTCGAGTTCCCCGGTGCGTTCCTCCACGCGCCGTTCGAGTTGCGTGTGACTTTCTTGCAACTGCTGGTAAAGGCGCGCGTTGTCGAGCGCCACGGCCGTCTGCGCGGCGAGCCCCACGACGAGTTGCTCGGCGCGTTCCGTGAACACGTCCGCCACCTCGTGCCCGAAGAACAACCCGCCGAGCACCTGTCCGCTTCGCGACGTGACGGGTACGGCGAGGTAACTGCGAACGGGCAAGTGCCCTTCGGGCATTCCGTGGTACGGCGCGTTGCGTCCGTAGCGAGCGTCGAGGGTGATGTCCGCCGCTCGCACGACACCTTCCCCGGCGAAGGTCGGGCCGAAGACGTGCGTGTTGCGCGGCATAGGGAAGCGTTCGAACGCGGCCCGAGGCACGCCCGAGAGGGTGTACAAGGTGTAACTTTCCTGGTGTTCGTTCACGACGTTGTAGAAGAACGCCCCGAACTGCGCGCCCGTCAGGTCCACGCCCGCGTCCGTCACGGCTTGCACGAGCGTTCCGAGGTCCAATTCCGCCGAGATCGTCTCGTTGATGCGAATCAACGTGGACAGGATCTCCGTCTGCTCGTGCAGCACTGCTTCCCCGTTCGCGGCGTCGCAGGCATCTTCTCGACGCGTTGACTCGGCGGCTTCGTCGAGCCAATCGACGTCCACGGCCGCGTACACCCGACCGGCCGGTGTCGCTCGCGCGTCCACGCGAACTCGGCGATGCTGTCCGTCGTACCGACGAAGCCGCAGGACGTACGACGCGCGCTCTTGGTCGTGCAGAGCGTCGCGGTCCTCGGGATGCGCGAACTCGCCGAGCGTCCTGCCGACGATGTCCGTGTCGGCCACTCCGAGAAATTCCTGCAAGGCGAGATTCGTGACGGTGATTCGTCCGTCACGGTCCGTCGACCACGTCGGGTGCGGATGATGAACGTACTCTCCTGGAAGAGGCGAGGACGCTTCGGCGTCGCGTTGTGAAGCCGACATCGCTTCATGCTACCGATTGACGACGAAAGAAAGATGCGATGAAGAAGAAATGAAGAAGGGGCGTCCGGCCTTTCCCGAAGCGCCGACTCGTGCGAGGATCACGTCATGACGACGAGCGAGCGCCGATTGGCGTGGAGAAACGGTCAAAACGCCCGCGACCTCGGCGGTCTGCCCACCACGAAGGGCGCCTCGCCCTCGTCCGCCTTCAGGGCACCTGACGCGGTCGGGCGTCACCCCGCACGATTGTGGCCCTGTGCGCGAGGTCGAGAACCGATGGGCGGGCAACCGTACCTGGAGTGCTCACCGTCCGAAAGGCCCGCCGGTCTTCGCCAACGTCTTGCTCGCGTCGCCTGCTAAGGAGGCTCACCATGCCCAAACTCACCGTCGGCCCGTACGTCGCCAGTATGAAGACCTCTCGTGATCGCGTGCGCGACCGCGAAGCGTTCCTCGCGCGCGCCCGCTTGCGCGACGATGTTCCCAGCGTCGCGGGCCTGCCCCTCGTGGGCCTCGGCGGCTCCTGCGGCAAGCCCGCCTTCGCCTTGCCGTACCTCCTGACGTGGACCGACGAGAACACCCGCGCCCTCGAGGCCGTGGCGAAGGAGTTCGACTGCTTCGTGGAGTACGGCGCCTACCCGCACCTCAAGCTCGACGAAGACGGACAGGAAGTCGCCGCCGTGCAAGATTGGAGCAACCTCGCCATGGTGTTCGTGCGCCCCGGCTACGAGCGCGGAGAGGAACTCCTCGTGCGCCTTCGGGACATCCTCGCGCCGCGTTCTTGACTCGGGACGACGTCCGAAAGGCGGGCACACTGCCCGCCCTCACGGTGCCGCGCCCGCTCTCGACGGCTTGGACGTCACTTCGCCATCACGAGATCCTCGGAGCGTGACGTGAATGAAAGCGAAGCGACGGCGGCCTTCCGCGCACGTCACCGTCTCGCTCATGCCCGCTCATCAGCTCGTGCCGGGAGGCCGGCTTCTGGGAAGCGCCGCCAAGTGCCCCGCCAGGCGGTCGGCCTCCTCGGCCAGCGACAGCAAGCTCGTCATGCCTCGGCCCCAAGCCCGCACCGCCTCACGCGCCGACCAGCCGCGCTTCTCCCCCCACGACGCCCACAGGCGCTCGTCGCCCGCCGCGAGGCGCGGCAGCAGAAGCCGCACGACGAGCGCCGTGCGGGCCGCGATCACAGAACTGTACGCGAAGCGGACGGCTTCCCACGAACTACCCGGCCGCTCGACCGCGTTCCAGTACGCCTCGAACGCCTCCACGTCGAGGTCCGACACGCGAAACGGATCGGCGTAGAAGCGGCACACGTTCAGAAAGTGCGTCATGGCGAGGTCTGCTCCGAGCGGTCCCACGCCGAGCGCTTGCCAATCGAGCAGCACGCTGCGCGTCTCGCTTTCGGCGCGCACGTTGAACCGCCCCGCGTCGAGGTGCACGAGCGTCACGGGAAGCGCGTCGAGCAACACTCGCCAGCGGTCGTGGCTTTCACGCACGCGTTCGAGCGCTTCGAGCGGGGCGTCCTCGAACGCTTCGCGCACGATCGGCGCGCTCCACACGCGCTCGTCGTCTGCCGGGGCGAGGCGGGGATGCAAGCCGTCCAGCCAGTCGCGCCACGCCCACACGGGCACCACGTCGACCTCGTGCGCCGCGTTGAACTGCCCGAGGTGCCGCGCCGTCACGACGTGCCGCTTCAGCGGCCACACCTCCGGCGTCTCGTCGGGAACGTCCTCCAGCCACAGGGCGATCCGGTCGGGCGCGCTTCGCGTGACGTGCAGCAGACGCGCGGGACGCACTTCCGGCAGCGTCCTCAGCAAGCCCGACGTATATGCTTCGACTTCCCGCCGCCAACTCTGGTCGCTCGGTTCGGCGGGCCGCGCGGTTTTCACGATCAGCGACCACGCGACGAGTCCACCTTTTCCGAGCGCCGTGCCCCGCAAGCGCCGCAAGCCGTCCGTCACCTCACTCACGACGCGCCAATGCACGTCCTCGGCTTGCCAGGACGACACGCGGGCGTCCGGGTCGCTCAGCAACGCGCGCACGCCGACCGTGACGTCCGACGGGGCGAAGTCAGCCACGCGGCGCCCTTCGAACGACGCGCAGGAACTCGTCGAGGACGAGCGTTCGGTGCGCCTCGGTTTCGTACGGAAACTCGGCGTTCTCCACCTGACTCGCGACGACGCGCGCGGGCACGGCGTGAGCGCGCGCCGGGTTGCGCTCGAAGATCGTGTCCAACGGCGGCTGGAACACGGCCAGGGTCGTCGAGGCGCCGTACTCGAAGCCGAGTCGCAGCGGAATGCCGCGAAAGTCCCGCCGAGTGTTCGTCGCGTCCCATACGACCGCCCGCTTCGCGCGCAAGGCGATTCTCAGGCGCTCCTTCGCTTCTTGCAGCACCCGCCCGTTGAAGCTCTGGTCCGCGCGCTTCCCGGCGAGTTCCTCGCGCAGCACGTCCAGCGACACGATGTCGAAGTCCTCCAGCGTCTCGGCGACCCACGCGCTCTTGCCCGCCCCGCTCGGGCCGCACGTCACGACGAGCCGCGCAAAGCCGCTTCTCGCCGCGTACCCTCGCGCGATCGCCTCGTGCGGCGTCGAGATGACGCCCGCCTCGAAGTCCAGCACGCCTTGCCCGAACACGAAGTCGCGGTACTCGCTGGGAAAGCCGCGCAGCTGCGCGTCGATCACCTCGCTCCAAGCGGCGTAAGGGTCCTCGCCGCGCCACACGCCGACTTCTTGCGCGCCGAGCTTGAACAGCTCCAAGTCCTCCAGTTTCGACGCGCGGTCCGCCGCGACGCGTCCTCGCACGTCCGCGACTTCCAGCAGGTACAGCAAGCGCACGTCCGCGAGCCGGGCGAGACGGCGGTACGCGCTCTCGGTGCCGACGTCCAAAGTCCGTCCGAGGTCGTGGTGATGCCCGACGAGCCCCATGACCGCGTGAACGACGTCGTACGGCAAGCCGAGTTCCGGCAGGCGGTACGCGAGGTACGACCGCCCCCGGTCCGCGTGTCGAGGCGACACGACGCGCGCTCGTCCCGCGTCGTCGAGGGTCGTTCGCGTCGTGAGGGGCTTGCCGAGATCGTGCAGGGCCGCGCTCAGCACGAGCACGAAGCGCTCGCGGGGGCCCAGCCCTTCTCGCTCGGCGAGCTCGTACGCTTCGCGCAGCACGAGGTTCGTGTGCGTGCCGACGTCGCCCTCGCCGTGCCACTCGGGGTCCTGAGGCGTGCGCGGCAGGTCAGTCAGCAGGGGCAGCACGTCTCCGAGTTCACGAGCGAACTCGGCGAAGTCCGGCTCGGCGCCACCGCGCAACGCCTCCAGGAAAGCCTTCACGTCGGTTCCCTCAGCTTGTTCGGCTCGATCGCCGCGTGCATCCAGTGCTCGTCGGTCTGCACGTGGTTTCGCCGTACCCACTTCGCCACGCGCCGACCGAAGTCCTGGAAGGCGAAGCCTTCGGCGGTTCGCACGACGTAGCCTTCCGTCGTCGCCTCGTCGATTCTCAACGCCCGAACGCGCGCCTCGTTCCAGGACCCGCGGTAAAGCTCGCGCGGTGTCGGCACGCCGAGTTCCGCAGCCCACAGCCGCGTCTCGTCCCAACTCAGGCAGGTGTTCGTTTCGTTCCACACGCTCAGCAGGTAGAAGTACCCTTCGAGGTCCTCGTACGCCAGGGAGTGCCGCGCGTACAAGTTCTCGCCGCACACGCGCCACCCCTCGGGAATGAGGTATCCGACGCGCCCCTGCAAGCCTTTCACCCAGTCGCGTGACGCGTGGGCCCGACCGTCGATGGAGCGGGCGTGCATGCCGTCACGGTACAAGGTCGTGTTCTCGCCGTCGAGCTTCTCCGTCACGACGACTTCGCGCCCTTCGAAGGCGCGCGTGTCGATCATGCGGGTGTCGTCGGCGCTCGCGCCGGGCGACCACGGGAGGTGAGGCGTGCGAGGGTACTTCACGCGCTGTTGCATCCGAGCCTCCACGAGGCACTTTAGCGTCCGCGAAGCCCGCCCGACCTCCACGCATCGGCTCAGGCACGATCAGCGTTTCGGCGGAGCGACGGGGTCCAGCAGGCGAAGCGGAAAGGCGGCGCGCGCCCACGTCGCCAACGCCTCGACCGTCTCGTCCGCCGTCGCTTCGCCGAGGGCGCCTTCGCCGACGACGTAAAGGCGCAAGTCGAAGCGCGACGTCGTCTTGCCTTCGAACAGCAGTCGAGTGCGCCAGCGAGCGAACGCCCCTTCTCCGGCGAGCAGACCGTCCACGAGGGTCGCCCAGCGGCGCAAGGGTTCACGCGTCGCCTCCACGAACGCGGGCGTGTCCTCGACGGGACGGCGCTCGAGCAGAAGCGTGACGTAGGCGTCGTCGCGTTGCGCGCCTGTCAGCGACGCCACGCGGGCGAGCACCGCTCGGCGGTCCAGCGGCTCTGCACGCACGGCGATCACGGCGCTTCGTGGGCGGTGGGTGGACAGCCACGCGTCGAACTCGGCGCGCGTTCGCGCGATCTGCCCGCTCACGCGGTGGACGTCACCCGAGCGCACAGCAGTCCGAAGTACGTGGGCGCCTCGTACGACAAGACGTCCACGTGCCGCGCCTCCCTCGGAATCGCTCCGGCGAGGACGAGCGTCTGCCACAAGCCGTCGGGCTTCGCGTCCTCCACGAACGTGGCGTCGAAGGTCGCGAGCGCTTCGAGGTCGCCGCGCTTCATCGCGTCGACAACCGCCCCGTCCAGCCGCGCGGCCGCCTCGTGAAAGCCGTACGGTCCCGACGCGTCGTGCGTGTGCGACCAATCGCAACTCGCGATGAGGCCGACGCGCTTTCCCGACTCGCGCGCCGCGCGGGCGAGGGCGGCGCCGAAGCGCTCATGCGGCGCCAAGTCCGTTCCGCGCGGCGGATTGATCACGACCACGGGCACGTCCGGCATGAAGTGCAGCGGAATGATGACGCCCCAATCGAGCGGCAAGTTGGAGAAAGGCCCTTCGCTCGTCGCGAAGTTCAAGGAGGCGACGCGAAGCCCGTCCGCCTCGGCCGCCTGCGCGACGCTTCGCGCGAGCGTGCGGTCCACGCGGCGCTCCATCGTCAACGTCACGCCGTGAGACTCCACCTCGCCCGCCATGCGCTCCGAGTCGGCGAGCGCGAACTGCCCCTCGACGCGTGTTCCGTGCGGCGTGAGGACGATCATGGCGTCGAGGGACGCTGCCCGCGCGGCCTTCCCGAGCGCTTGCAAGCTCGCGCGCGTCGACGCCATGAGCTCGGGCGTGCTTCCGGCGAGGTCCTCCACGATCTCCGAGCCGTGCGGCGCGACGCACGCGAACACGATGCCCGTCACGCGCTCGCCTCTTTCGGGACGGGCAAAAGCGCCGTGAGGAGCAGCACGCCGAGCGGCAGCCACGACAGCAGCGAGAGGGTCGCCGGGATGCCCGCGCGGTCGGCGAAGGTTCCCAAGGCGGCCACGCCGAGGCCCGTCGCAGCGTAGACCGTGCCGAGCGACAAGCCCGACGCGAGGCCCGTGAGGCCGGGCATGGCGTCTTGAATCATCAGGACGATCGTCGGCCACGCCGCGCTGGAGCACAGCCCCACGACTGCGAGCAGCCCGAGGTGCAAGGCGAAGCCGTCCGTGTGACCGAACGCCAGCATCGCCAGCATGAGAATGGCCGCCGACCCGACGAGCAGCGGCTTCTTGCCGATGCGGTCGGCGACGATACCGCCCACGAGCGTTCCGACGATGCCCGAGAGGCTGATGATCGTCACGAGGGTCGCCGCCGCGTCCTTCGAGAGGTTCAGGACGTCGTGTCCGAGCGGAAGGAACGTCGTGAGGCCCCCGGTGACCGTGCCGCGCAGGGTGATGAGCAGCATCAGGAAGCCCACGAGGCCCCAGCGCACGCGGCCCGCGCCGCCCGCGCCCACCTTGCGCGTCGAAACGGGTCGGCGCACGTCTTGCCACTGCGAGCGCAGCAGCAGCAAGCTCAGGACCGTCGGGACGAGCAGCAGCAGCACCGACGGCTTGCCGAGCCGTTCGAGCAGAAGCGCCGTCACGATCGGCGCGAGCCCGAAGCCGATGTTGCCGCCCGAGAAGAACAAGCTCGTGCCGCTCGCGAGCTTCTCGCCGGAATTGGCGCGCACCCGCGTGAGACCCTCGGGGTGGAACATCGCCGAGCCGAGGCCGCTCAAAGTCACGGCGAGCAACACGAGCGGATACGACGGCATCCACAGCACCGTCGCCATCCCGAGGCCCGTGAGGGCGAGCCCGACGGGCACCATCCACGTGAAGGACTTCTTGTCGCCCAGCAGCCCGAACAGCGGCTGCGCGACCGCGATGACGATTTGATTGGCGGCGATCACGCCCGCCGCGAGCGCGTAGTTGAGGTTGAGGGCGAGCAGCAAGGTGGGAAGCAGCAAGGGCAGGGCGCCCGTCTGAAGGTCCACGCTCGCGTGCGAGAGCGTCACGGACCCTACCGCCGGAAGCGAGAACGAGGAAGAAGAAGTGAGCGGTCGAGTCGACGACGACATGGGCTTGATGCTACCGCGCTCCGACGAAGCGAATCGTCCTTGACGTACGATGATGCATGACCGCGACTTCTGGGCTTCACGCGCTCGTCACGGGCGCGTCCTCGGGCATCGGCGTCGTATACGCGGACCGCCTCGCGGCGCGCGGCTTCGACCTCACCCTTCTCGCGCGGCGCGAAGATCGCCTGCGTGACGTCGCCCGCGACTTGTCGGCGCGGCACGGCGTCACGGCGGACGTGCTCGCCGCCGACCTCGCCGAGTCGGCCGACGTGCGCCGCGTCGAGGAGTACCTGCGCGTGCACGGCACGGACTTCCTCGTGAACAACGCGGGCTTCGCGGTGTACCGCCCGCTCGCGGACCTTCCCGAGGACACCGTCGAGGAGATGATCCTCGTGAACGTCCTCGCGCTCGCCCGCCTCACGCGCGCCGCCTTGCCGGGGATGCTGGCGCGCGGCCGAGGCACGATCGTCAACGTGTCGTCGGGCCTGTCGTGGCGCCCGTTTCGCACGAACGCCACGTACAGCGGCACGAAAGCGTTCGTCAACAACTTCACGCGGGCCCTCGCCGAGGAGGTCGAAGGCACGAACGTCAAAGTGCAACTCCTCGTGCCGGGCGTGATTCGCACGGAGTTCCACGACACGTCGGGCACCGACCTCGACCGTCTTCCGCCCGGCATGATCATGGAGGCGCCCGACCTCGTGGACGCGTCCTTGAAAGGCTTGGATCTCGGCGAGTTGGTGTGCGTGCCCGCCCAGCCGGACCCGGAGGTCATCGCGCGCGTCTTCGAGGCGCAACTCGCTGCCTCGCCGAGGTCGGGCGAGGTGGCGCCGCGTTACCGATCCTGAATTCCTACTTCACTCGCAGCGTCCCCCAGTCCACACCCTCGGGCTCTTTCGGGAAGCGTGGATTCATGCGTTCCAGCGTTTCGACGAGGACGCGCGCCACGACGAGGTCCCGGTACCACTTGCGGTTCGCCGGAATCACGTACCACGGCGCGTGCTCGGCGCTGGTATCTCCGATGAGGTCGTCGTACGCCGCTTGATAGTCGTCCCAACGCTCGCGTTCGTCAAGGTCGCCGAGTTGGAACTTCCAGCGCTTCTCGGGGTCGTCCACCCGGGCTTGCAGGCGTTCTCGCTGCTCCTCTTTGGAGATGTGCAGAAAAAACTTCACGATCGTCGTTCCTTCGCGGGCGAGGTGACGCTCGAAATCACGAATGGCCTCCACGCGCTGCCGAAGTGCCTCCTCGTCCAGCGTGCCGTGCACGCGCGGCACGAGAACGTCCTCGTAGTGCGAGCGGTTGAACAAGCCGATCGTCCCGCGTGGCGGCGTCTTGGCGTGCACACGCCACAAGAAGTCGTGCCGCGCCTCCTCGTCCGTGGGTCGCTTGAAACTCGTGACGGTCACGCCCGCCGGGTTCACGCCGCTCATCACGTGCTTCACGGCGCCGTCCTTGCCGCCCGCGTCCATCGCCTGCAGTACGACCAGGAGGGCTTGCCGTCCCTCGGCGTAGAGACGTTCTTGCCACTCGGCGAGGCGCGCGACGAGGACGCGCGTCTCTTCGCGCGCCCTCGCCTTGCCGTCTTCGCCCGCGTACGCTCCACGCTCGTTCGGATCGCGTTTCCGCAAGTTCGCTCGCTCGTCAGGCTTCACCCGTTCGCTCGACATGCCTCACTGTAGAGGGGACGCGCGGTCGTCTGCCTTGACGCTTTCCTGCGATTCGGCCGCCATCGTCCTCGCCGGTCCTTTCGGGGCCGCGCGACCTAGTCCGCTTCCTTCGGGCTGGGAAGCGCGCTCGGCGAACTTCCGAGAAGGGTTGCTGCCTCGACGTCCAACACGAGGTCGCCGAGCGGGGCGCCGTTGGTGGCATTCGAGGCGCCTTCCACGCTTCGCTCTCCATCTCTATTGGCGTGGAAGGCTTTGCGGGCGCGCTTGTCTTCGTACAAGGCGGCGTCGGCTCGCTCCAAGACGTCTTCGAGCGTCTCGGCGTCTCGAGGCCAGCAGGCCACGCCGAACGACACGCCCGCCTCGGGGAAGCCCGCCGTGCGCGCGGTCGCGACGGCCGGGTCGATCGACGCCAAGACGCGCGCGCGTGCCCCCGAAGGCCCGTCCTCCTCGCCGAGCGGCAGCAGCAGCGCGAACTCGTCGCCGCCAAGCCGAAAGGCGCTCACGCCCACGGGCAGATGCGCCGCGAGGGTGGAGCCGAAGATGCGCAGTAACGCGTCGCCCGCCGCGTGACCGCGCGTGTCGTTCACGCACTTGAGTCCGTCCACGTCCAGCATCGCCACCACGATGGGAAGCGCGCGCTCGGCGACTTGCTCCAAGGCTTCGTCCAAGGCTCGACGGTTGGCGAGGCCCGTCAGAAGGTCGGTGCGAGACGCCGCCCGAGCGGCGCGCGTCTGCTCGCGAACGCCCAGAGCGTAGCGGATGGCCCGCGTCGCCGTCGCCAACAGCTGACGGTCGCGTTCCGTCCAGCGCCGCGCTTCTCGCAACCGGCCCAGCACCAAGACGTAGTGCGCTCCGTCGAACTCGCCGAGGGGCAGCCACGCGACGGCCTGCAAGCCCGCCTCGACGAGTTCGGGCAGAGCGCCCCGTTCCTGCTCGTACGCCGACGTGAACGAGGGCCGGGAATCGTTCGCCGCACGCCACGACGCTCCACCTGTCTCGCCGCGCCGCGTGGGAATCGCGTGTGTGAGCGCGTCGGCGGCGTCGTCCCTCGCCCAGATCGTCTCGAAGGTCACCGAATCGTCACGCGACGCGCTGAGGTTGCACCATTCGACGTCGATGGCGCGTGAAAGCAGTTCCAGCGCGTGCGACGCGAGTTCGGCGGGCGGCAACTCGAGTTGCGCGAGGCTCGTGATGCCGAGCAGCGTGTCGCTCATGAGCTGTGTGCTGCGCAGCGTCCGCACGAGCGCTTCTTTCGCGCTCGCTTCGCGTTGCAGCTCCAGCGTCTTGCGGCGTAACTCCAACTCGTCGAACGCTATGGCCGCGAGGTGCTCCAAGCTTTCGCGCTCTACGTCGCTCACGCTGCCCCTCGGCGCGTAATCGAGCACGCAGATGACGCCGATGTTGAAGCCGTCGTGCGTCTTGATGGGCGCGCCCGAGTAGAACCGCACGCCTTTCGTCTGCGTGACCGTCGGGAAGGCCGCGAAGTGCGGATCGCTCGAAAGGTCCAAGACGGTCAGGACGGCGTTCGATTCGATCGTGCGCGCGCACAAGGACAGCGAGCGGTCGTGGTGCGAGACGTCGATGCCGTAGCACGCTTTCGAGAAGGTGTATTGATCCGCCACGAAGTTCACCAAGGCGATGGGGGCGCCGAACACGGCCGCCGCGAGTTTGGCGAGGCGATCGAAGGCGTCCTCGGGGAGCGTGTCGAGGATGGCGTAGCGGGCCAGCGCCTCCAATCGACGTTGCTCGTACCCGATGGGTTCGTTCATGGATTATTGATTCTAACCGTTTAAAGCTCTCACATTCTGAGAGCTTCGTGGTGCCGCTCGCGTCGACATCACAACACCAGCACGCCCTTGTGCTCGATCTTGCCTTCGGGCTCCACGTGAATCGTCACGGCGGCGTCCTCCAACTCGCGCTTCAACTCTTCCTCCAAGCGGTCGCAGATATCATGCGCGGCCCGCACGGACATGTCGCCCGGCACGACGAGGTGGAATTCCACGAAGGTGACGCGGCCCGCGTGCCGGGTGCGAACGTCGTGCGCTTCGAGGGCGCCTTCGGCGTGCGTGCTGATCACCTCGCGAATGCGCTGCACCGTCTCTGCCGGAGCCGCCTCGTCCATCAAACCGCTGACCGAGTCTCGCACGAGGCCCCAACCCGACCACAACACGTTCAAAGCCACGAGACCCGCCAAGACCGCGTCGAGACGCGTCACGCCCGTCACGCTCGCCAAAATCACGCCGACCAGCACGCCGACCGACGTCACGACGTCCGCCATGAGGTGCTTGCCGTCCGCCGTCAACGCCGGAGAGCGCCGCAGGCGCCCTTCTCGCGCCAGCAACGTCGCCCACACGCCGTTCAGAAGTGACGCCGCCGCGCTCACGAGGAGGCCCGCGAGCGGCAAGTCGAGCGGCTTCGGATTCGCAAACGCGCCGTACGCCTCGCGCATGATCGCGAGCGCGGCGATCACTACCAAGACGCCCTCGATGACCGCCGAGAAGTACTCGGCCTTGGTGTGCCCGTACGGGTGGTTCGTGTCGGCGGGCCGCGCACTCACCCACAACGCCACGAACGCCGCCACCGCCGCGACGACGTTGATGATGCTTTCCAACGCGTCCGAGAACAAGGCGACGCTGCCCGTGACGAAGTACGCCGCGAACTTGAGGGCGAGGACGAGCACGCCGATGACGATGCTGCCGAGTGCGAGTCGAGCGGTGCGGTTCAAGCGAAGGCTCCTCGAAGGAAAAGGAAATCGCCCGGCCGGGCGTCCTCTCAAGCTAGCACTTCCAAATGAGCCGCCTTTCCCCCGAACCTCCTCTCCCGGCGCGAGGAGAGGAGGGGGGTTCGTCACAACTTCCCAGCGGCGAACTCCGTCATGATCCTCGGAGCGGACGTGTCGAAACCGACGAGGTCGAGCATCCCGGCGTCCGTCGGGTCGGCGATGGAAAAGCGCGTGGCCGTCATCCCGACCACGATGAGGCGCGCGCCGATCCCCATCTTCTGGCGGTACTCGCGAAGGGCCATGATCGGCTGGACCTTGCCCGCCCACGTCTCGTTGTCCGTGTACACCACGAACACGTCCGCCTCCACCTTGTTGCGCGTCGCCCACAGCATGGGAAGCGCGCAGTCCGTCGCGCCGAAGTTGTGCTGCTGCAGCTTCTTCGTGACGACGTCCAGAGAGTCGTTGGGACGCAACGCGAGGTCGGCGAACGTGCTCGTGAAGCCCATGGCGACGCTGGAGCGTTCGGTGCGGTACGTGACCATGCTCATCGCCGCCGCCGCGACGTTCGGCGTGAGACCGGGCACCCCGGCGACCGTTCCGCAGCTCATCGAGCCCGACACGTCGATGCCGAGCAAGAAGCGCTTGTTCGCGGGCTGAACCGCCCCGAACGCCAGATAGAACGCTTCTTCGAGCGCGTCTACCACGCGCGGCACGGCCGTCCACTCGCCGCCGCCCTTCACGCCCCGCCCCGCCTTGTACACCAGCAGGGCCTTCAACACATCGACGGGGTGGACACGACCCTTGCGAAGGGCGCTCTCGTTCGTGAGGCGCTTCGTCACACGCTCGATCACGTCCCACGCGCCGAGCTTCAGCAAGCCGACGCGCGAGAGGTTCCCGAGGTTGCGCAACGTCCACGTGACGCCGTTCGTCTCCAAAGCCGCCTCGTACACCTCGCGGCCGCGCAGGTGCGTCGGTACCGCTTCGATCGGCAGGCCGTACGCGCGCATGAGGTGCGCCGCGTCCGCGTCGGACGCCGCCTGCAAGGCCAGCAGATGCCCCTCGATGACGCGAAGCGCGTCGTCGGACGCGCCTTCCAGCACGCCGTCCACCATGAACTTGAACACGGCGTTGCGAAGGCCGTCATCGGTCTTCGGGTGCGCGAGTCGCAAAGCGTCCGCGTGCGTCCAGCCGTCACGCGCCTTGTACTTCACCGCCCACAAGGCCAACTTCTCGATCGGGACGCCGAGGTACACGTTGGCGATGCCTTCACGCGTCAAGCGACCCCACCCGCCGAACTCCTTGGCGAACGCGAGGAAGTGCAGCAGGTGCGTTCCCGTGCGCGCCAAGATCGGCAGGGCGTTCCACGCGGCCTTGCGGGCCTCCAAGTCACCGAGCTTCGCGACCGCCGCGAGGGCGAGGAGCGACGGATCGGCCTTCGGCGCGCGGTTCTCGTTGGCCACGTCCACGATGAGCTGCACGGCCCGCAGACCGTTCTCGCGGGCGTACTTCGTCACGAAGCTCGTCTCGAGCTTCGTCTGCGCGCGCTCGCTGGCGTAGAAGGTGCCGCCCTCCGTCCCGAGAATCAAGAAGCGCAGGAAGCGCGTCTCGTCGGACACCGCGAACACGTAGCCGCCCGCATTGTTGCGCACTTGGTCGGCGCGCATCTTCTCGCGCTGCGTGGCGCGCTTCGGGGAGATCGCGTTGAGGTAGTTCTTCATCGAAATCGGCCCTCCTTTCGGGCTAAGGGCTGCGCCGCGTGTGCCGCGAACAGCCGGAATGAGGGGAGGCCAGGAATCGAACCCGAGAACCTTCGAGCGTCGGCCCGAAGCGGGCGAGGATGCCGAAGGAAGACTGCCCGCCAAGATGGGCGACCACCCCGAGAGACGTTGGGAACGGGTGGGATTCGAACCCACGACCTTACGATCCCGATCACCCTCGAACGTCGGCCCGAACGGGCGAGTGAAGCCGAGGAGCCGCCGAAGCGGTCGTACGCTCTCCCGCTGAGCCACCGTTCCCGAGTTGTGCGTGCGGCCTTTCGGCCTTGGTGGAGCGGGCCGGATTCGAACCGGCGACCAGGCCATTAGAAGTGGTAACCCTCGAGCGTCGGCCCTACAGGCAAGGAATGCCGAGGGGTTTTCCTGCTCTACCAACTGAGCTACCGCCCCACGAAGTGCGCCCAGCGAGACTCGAACTCGCACTGGCGCGGCTCTGAACCGCGTTCCTCTACCGCTTGGGATACAGGCGCATGATGCTTCGAGCGGGACTCGAACCCGCACTGATCGCGCTCTCGACGCGACTCCTCTGCCGATTGGGATACCGAAGCGAAAAAAGCAGGTCGAAGGGTTCGCACCTCCATCTTCCGCGCGGAACGCGGGCGTCCTGCGTTGAACGAGACCTGCGAGAGGAACTGCCAGCCGGACTCGAACCGGCGTTTCCCGACTGAGAATCGAGCGTCCTGACCGCTAGACGACGGCAGCGAACGAAGAGCGTCGGACAAGGTGAAGTTCACGGAGCGGTCTCGCGACCGGGGAGTCGAACCCCCACGCCTCACGCGGAGACGTCTTTGACCGAGGAAAGAGAACCGTGAACGTTCGGCCCGACGCGAGAAGTCGAAATCCCACGGGCAAGGATGAATCAGGGAACGGCGCCGCTTCGACGGAGGGAGTCGAACCCTCGACGTTCCCTTCGGAACGCTTCCCGCGCCTGACTTGGTGAAATAACCCTGATGCTTCGGCCCGAAGGCGAGCGAACGTGGCGGCCTCGAAGGGAATCGAACCCTCGTTTCCCGGGAGACAACCGGGTGTCCTGACCGTTGAACGACGAGGCCTCGCAAAGGCACCCTGTAAAGCTCGAATCCGCGACGGTCCCCTCAAGGGCGGGACGCTTCGGCAGCGGAGCCAGGGGCCGAAAGAATTCGCTTCGGGCAAGGGGTGACCGACGGACGTGTTTTGATTTTCAATCAATAACCGTCGATCTTCGGCCCGAAGCAAAGGCGGGTGAACTCTGAATTTGCGCGTTCACAACGCGGCGTCTTTTCCTTGGAACGACGATCACCACGAACGAACCGACTCACTCAGCGGCGAGCCGGTCGAAGCGGGCAAGGCCGTCAAAGGGAACTTGGTCGTGAGAAACCTCGCCGGGAATCTCGTGCGTCGTGATCGTGACGATTTTCGAAGGTCAGGCGGGGGAGCCACGAAGGGCGGGCCTGAAGTTCGAGCATACTGAATTTGTTCGTCACGAGAATCACCTCGCGTTCGAGTCTAGCGTCGGCCTTCGAGCGGCGCATGCGGTGAAACGCCTATCGACGAGCTAAGCGCTTCGGCTCATCGTCCTCACCATGGCAAGACGCGCGGCGCGTCCACCTCGCGGTTGGGCAGGGTCGTGGGAAGCTCTTGATGGTAGGCGCCCGAAGGCATGACGCCGCAGCCGCCGAAGCGCGCCATGACGCGAAGCTGCGCGAGGACGTCCTCGCCCGCGTGTTCTTCGGGCAAGTCGCGCCAAAAGTCGAAGCCGCCCACGGCCAGCAGCTTTTCGCGGTCGTACAAGACGCAGCCGCCGACCCACGCGACTTTGTACGCCACGGGCGCGAGGGGCGTCGCGCCGAGCGCTTCTTGCACGTGCAGCAAGTTCGCGGCGTTGTGCAGTTTGTACCGCTCCCACGCGGGCGTGCCGACTCGCACGACTTCCGGCGTGACTCGCCCGCTCCACAGCTCGACCGCCTGCTGATGCGGGCGCACGTCACCGCGGTAACTCAAGCCGATGACGGCGCTTCCGACGAAGCCGCACCCTTCGCGCGTCAACGTGTTCGTCATGACGTCCAGCACCCACGGCTCTAGGATGAGGTCGTCGTCGAGAAACAGCGCGCGCGGCGCGCTCGACCGTGAAAGCAGGAAAGCGCGTTGCTCGGCCATGCCTCGCCTCGGCAGGTGGTGGTGCACTTCGGTGAGGCAGCCGTGCAACTCGAGGACGCGCAGGGCCGTGCGAACTTCGGCGCGCGACGTGGCGGACTCGTCGCCTTGATCGGAGATCACCACGCGAAACGGCCGCGCCGTTTGCATCGCCAAGCTCGTGAGGGTCGCGGCGAGCGCGCCGGAACGATCGCGGGTCGGCACGAGAACGTCGAGGGACATCATGACGAGGACGCTAACCGCGAGGCGCGCGCCGCACCATCGCGAAAGCCACCGTTTCGCGCGCTCACGACCGCTGCGGATCCCGGTCGAACTC
This sequence comes from Deinococcus yavapaiensis KR-236, assembly GCF_003217515.1. Classification (NCBI taxonomy): domain Bacteria; kingdom Thermotogati; phylum Deinococcota; class Deinococci; order Deinococcales; family Deinococcaceae; genus Deinococcus; species Deinococcus yavapaiensis. The sequence goes on from NZ_QJSX01000020.1 coordinate 28,756, forward strand.
GCGCGCCACGCTCTGCACGGCTTCCGACAGCGTCGGGTGGACGTGGACGGCGTTGGCGAGGACCGCGCGAGGCGCGTCGGCGTTCATGAGGTCGACGTAGACGTGCACGAGTTCCGCGCCTTGCGACGCGAGGACGGCCGCGCCGAGCAGAAGGTCGTCGTTCGCGTCCACGAGCAGCTTGATGAAGCCGTCCGGGCGTCCCAACTCGTTCGCCTTGCCGTTGCGGTTCAAGTCGTACCGCGCGACGCGCACCGCGCGGCCCGCGTCGCGCGCCTCGCGCTCCGAGAGCCCCACCCGCCCGAGTTGCGGATCGGTGAACACCCCGTACGGCACGAGGCGACGCGTCGTGCGCGAACCGTCGCCCGTCAACTGCGACGCGAGCACGCGGTAGTCATCCCACGCGGTGTGCGTGAACATAGGACCGCCGCGCACGTCCCCGGCGGCCCACACGCCCGGCTCGCTCGTCGAGAGTCGCTCGTCCACCTCGATCACGCCTTGTTCGTTCACTCGCACGCCAAGCGTCTCCAAGCCCAAGTCGTCCGTGTTGGGACGGCGGCCCGTCGCCACGAACACGTGCGAAGCGTCGAGCACGTCTCGCCGGTCTCCGCTCGTCACGTGAACGCGCACGGCGCCCGCGTCGTGCGCGATCCGCTCGACGTGGCTCGCGAGTCGGAACTCGACGCCTTCGTTTTCCAGCGCGCCGCGCAGCGCGTCCGAGACGTCCTCGTCCTCGCGTCCCAGCAAGTGCTCGCCTCGGTCCACGAGGGTCACGCGCGCGCCCACTCGGCGGTAGAATTGGCTCATCTCCACGCCGATGTAACCTCCGCCGAGCATCACGACATGCTCGGGTCGCTCGTCGAGCTCCAACCAGTTGCCCGCGTGGAGAAACGGCCCGTCACGCAGACCTTCCACGTCGGGGACGAGGCTGCGCGTGCCCGTGTTGAGGACGATCGCGGGTGCCTCGACGACCTCGTCGCCGACGTGGACGAGAACGCCATGCTCGCCGCGTCCGGCGAGTCGCGCGTGTCCTCTCAGCAACGCGGGGTCGCCGCCTGGGTCGAACGACGCCTCCAAGCCTTGGCGCGATTCTCGCGAGACGCGCCGCGCGCGCTCCATGACGTCGGCGAAGTTCACATGGACTTCGCCGACGCGCACGCCGAACTCGGCGGCGTGGCGCGCGTCGTGCGCGACTTGCGCCGACGCGAGGGCGGCCTTCGTGGGCGTGCAACCGAAGTTCACGCACGACCCGCCGAGGTGCTTGCGCTCCACGAGCAGCACGCGCCGCCCGGCGGACGCGAGGTCGTGCGCGAGCGGAACGCCCGCTTGCCCCGCCCCGATGATGACGACGTCGAAAAGTCGGGGCGGCCCGTCGTTCGCGGCTCGAGTCATGCCTTATCAAAGCACGTCGCGCTAGACTCGCGGCGTGGACGACTTGACGAGGCTGTTGAAGCGCGCCGACGAACTGCTCGCGGGTCGTCCCGATTTGCAGCGTGCCCTGCGCGTCGACGCCGCCGTGTTCATCGCGTCGCCGCTGGCGGGATTGCGCCCGAAGCAAAAGCGGCAGGTGCGCGCGGTCGCCAAGCGGATTCACGGCTGCCTCCGGGCGCAACCTCCCTTGTTCTCGCTGTGAGCGCTGCTACCATGAGCCATGACGCCTTCGACGCGCCACGAATTCGAAGTTGACTTGCCCGTCACGCCGCCCGGCAAAGCGTACGAAGGCAACGGCGTGACGGTGTACTACGACGCGCGACGTTGCCTTCACTTCGCGGAGTGCGTGCGCGGCCTGCCCGAAGTGTTCGATCCGAGCGCCCGCCCTTGGATTCGGGCGTGGCTCGCCGAGCCGAGCGCCGTCTCGGAGGTCGTGACGCGCTGCCCGACGGGCGCGCTGCACTTCACGTCGCAGGAAGGAACCGAGCTTCCCGAATCCCCGACGAGCATCACGCCTCTCGCCGACGGTCCTTTGATCGTGCGCGGCGACTTCGAGCTTCGAGTGCCGGGAACGCCCCTGCGAGAGACGCGGGCGGCCTTGTGCCGCTGCGGGCAGTCCGGAAACAAGCCGTTTTGCGACGGCACGCACGCGAAGGTCGGCTGGCGAAGCGACGGAGGAGACGCGCACGACGAAGCGTCGAATGCACGAGGTGACGTATGAAGATCGGGATCATCGGTTCGGGACACATCGGCAGCACGCTCGCCCGACTGTTGGCCGCGCGCGGCCACGAGCTCGCGCTCGCCAACTCGCGCGGTCCGGACTCCTTGCGCGAACTCGTCGCGACCCTCGGACCGAACGTGCGCGCCGCCAGCGTGCGTGAAGCCGCCTCGCACGGAGACGTCGTGATCGAGGCGATTCCGTTCGGAAGGCTCGGTGACTTGCCGAGCGACGAACTCGCCGGAAAAATCCTCGTGACCGCCGCGAACTACTATCCGGGGCGCGACGGGTCGATCGACCTGGAGGGGCTCGCCGAAAGTCAGTACACGGCGCGTCTCGTTCCGGGCGCGCGGGTGGTGAAGGCGTTCAACACGATCTGGTTCAAGCACCTCGCCGAGCAAGGAGACGTGTCCAAGCCGCTGGAGGAACGCCGCGCGATCTTCGTGGAATCGGACGACGAGGACGCCAAGCGCGTCGTGTCGAGCTTGATCGAGGAGATCGGCTTCGCGCCCGTCGACGGCGGAACGCTCGCCGACAGCGCGCGCTTCCAGCCCGACACGCCGCTGTACAACCAGAACGTCACGGCGCGCGAAGCGCGCGAACGGCTGGGCGACGCGCGCTGAGCCTCACGTCTCGGCGAGCACTTTTTGAAAGCTGAGCCACGCCGGTTCGCGGCGAAAGCCGAGCTTCTCGTTCACGGCGAGCATCGGAGCGTTCGTGGACGCGTTGTCGGTCCGCACCCACGGCGCGCCGCGATTCCGCGCGTACCGCAGCGCCCGCAACTTCAAGGCGAGCGCGACGCCTTGGCCGCGCGCTTCTCGCCGCACGCCCGTGTACCCCGTGAACAGTCCGTCGGCGGCGCCGCTGCGGTACAAGTCGCTCGTGCCGACCGCGCGGTCGCCTTGCAGGGCGACGAAGTACGCGTCGGGAAGGAACATCGAGTCTTCGAGGATGTACTCGCGAAACTGCTCGAACGACAAGGGCGTGGCAGGCTCGCTTCTCGGCACGTCGAGGCGCGTGTCGGAGAACGCGTCGTAGATCAACTCGCGCCAATCGTCGCGGTGCATCAGTTCGGTCAGGGCGTGGAGGGTGATTCCTCGCTCGCGCAGGTTCGCCTCCAATCCTTCGTACGGCGAAAAGTCGAAGGTGCGTGGATCGATCGTGGCTTCCCAGGCGCGCTGCGTCTCCACGAAGCCGCGCTCGGCGAGAAAGCGCAGGGCGCGCTCGGCGTCTTCTCGGGCGCGCGCTCGGACGCTGAGAGGATCGAACGGCTCGAGACGGCTCAGCAACGCGTCGTACAGCTTGCGGCCCAGGCCTTGTCCGCGCACGCTTTCCAGCACGCCGCCCGCCAGGATGAAGCGGCGCGGATGGTACATGCCGGGGTTTTGCGAGTACTCGGCGAAGCCGACCAGCGTGCCGTCGTGCTCGGCGACGAGACGCCCTTGCTTCAAGCGCTCGTCCCTCTCGGCTTGCCGATCGGTGTCGCGCCACTCGTCCGGAGTGGATGGATGCTCGGGAAAGAGGGTGGCGTGCAGAGACGCGAACGCGTCGTAGTCATCTGGCGTGAAGGCGCGAAGTCGGAAGGGAAGCGTGACAGGCATGATCATCGGCAGCATACGAAGGAGGCGTGACTTGCGGAATCCGCCGAGTCGCCTAGGTCCGGTCGGCCGATCAGCCATAGAGTGAAGTCGTTGTTCACATCTTTCTCGCGCTCTGCTCATGCTACGGGGATCAGATGGAGATCGACCCCTGCTCTTTGTTCTGCTCGGTTCATGTAGTTCCCGGAGGCGACGTCATGACGGTACGGTTCGGCGTATTCCTGTTTCTTCTCACCGGCTTGTCCCTCGTGTCGGGAGAGGACGTTACGTCGATCGTCGTACCGTTCGAGCACGGGTCGCACGCGAGCGACGCGCCGCGCGGCGAAGTTCGTGTGGAACATGCCGACGCTGCCACGCGCGTCACTACCTTAAGTCTCGCCGGACTGACTCCTCGCGAGGAGTACGTCGCGCACTATCACGCGTTGCCTGCGGGCTTCGTCGATGAGCCGTGTGCTTCGAACGGTCCCGTCACCGTCACCTTCGCCCCCTTCACCGCCGGAGAGGACGGCCGCGCGACCGTCGAGAAGCGCGTTCCGGAAGCGACCGTTCAGGGAAACGCCGGCGCGTACGTCGACATTCACCCCGCGCGCGACGCCTCGGTGACATCGCTGTGCGCCGTCTTGTTCCGAGCCGCGCCGCACGATCACGGCGGCGCGGTCGCCGCGACGACCGTCGAGGTCGCGATCGGCGACAACTTCTTCCGCCCGTCCTCTCTGACCGTGCCGATCGGGACGACCGTCACCTGGCGATACGAAGGCGCGACGGCGCACGACGTCGTCGCGCTCGACGGCTCGTTTCAATCGGCGGAACTTCGAAACGGCGACACTTTTCGCCACACGTTCGACCGAGCGGGTACGGTGACGTACTACTGCTCGTACCACGAGGGCATGACCGCCACGATCACCGTGGTCGGCCGACCATAGGAGGAACGCATATGAATACACGGAATCTTGGATTGAGCGTCTTGTTGCTGAGCTTGCTGAGCGGTTGCATGATGATGGGGCAACCGCGCAACCTCGCCTTTCGCCACAATCCCGTGACGGCCGATCCGAACGCGGCCGGCTCGGCACGCGTCACGACCATGACGGACGGCATGGTTCAGACGACCCTCGTCTTGACCGGCCTCACGCCGAACAAGGCTTACATCGCGCACTACCACGCGTTCGGCCCCGCGTCGAACACCGATCCTTGCGCGTCGAACGGTCCCGTTTCCGTCGGCTTCCCCTCGTTCACGTCCGACGCGAGCGGCAACGGCACCACGACCCTCATGACGGAGGCCGCGAAGATCGCCGGGGACGCCGGCGCGTACATCAACGTGCACTACGCCGACGCGCCTGCCGTCGTGCCGATCTGCGCGCCCGTCAAGACCACGAAAGGCTGAGTGGACGAGTGAGGGCCGGGAAGACGTCTTCCCGGCCCTCGCCCATGACACCGTTCATTCGTCGCTGTTCGCGCTCGCTCGGCCGTCCGTCAACGAGCCGTCGACCATGCCGCCCGGCCTCGCCGCGCACTCGAAGGGACGCGCGAGAAGGTGCGCCAAGGACTCGCCGACCTCGGGCCACACGGCGAGGATGTCCTCGGCGGTCACGGCGGACAAACTCGCGTTTCGCGCGCGCAGGCGGGCGATGCCCGCCGCATCTCGGTCCAGGAGGGGAGCGACGAGTTCCAGCGCGCGCGCGTACTCGAGGGTGTCGGGCTGCGGCGCGCACGCGTGGTCTTCGCGCACGACCTGCGTGGCGAACCACGTCGCTACGCCTTCCTCTAGAACGGACGCGCGTAACTCGAACGGCGGACGCAGCAGGTGCACCGCTTCGTGCGCGAGCTGATAGTCGAGGTCCACCGCGCCGCGCGTGAGGTGACTGAGCTGCACGATGACGCTGCGCTCGGGCACCCCGGGATGCCACAACCTTGGAAACGGGTGAGGACCGAACTCGACGCCGAGCAGCGTGAACGACGGATCGCGCAGCCCGAAGTGGTGTTGCGCAGCGTGCAGAAAGCGCGCGAGGCGGGTCGGAAGCGTCAATGTGAAGCCGCTGCCGTGCGGCTGTGCGTAGAACCACGACGAGAGCGGTGAGTTGAGCATGAGACGACCTTAGCAGATTGCTCATCGTTGGGCTTCGTCCTTGTCCAGTTAGCACGCTTGACCGTGACGTGCCGTCCCCCTCGTGAAGTCTCGTCCTTGCCCGACCGAACCTCACGCTCTAGCTTCGGCGTGTGGTCGCGTTCTCGACCGCTTCACGAAGCCCGTCTCGACGCGTTTTCATGCCGACGACCTCACCGTCGGGCTCACGATGGTACGCGGCGGTCACGCGAAGCAGAAAAGCGGCCTTTCGGCCGCTGATGACTTCAGGATACCACGCTTCTCGCTTATGCAGAAGGACTATGCGGGCAGGCAAGCCTCAACTCGCTTCGCCGCCGTACCGCCGAAGCGTCTCGCGCATCTCTTCCAGCCACTGCCGCCTTACGTTTTCGGGCGTCAAGATTTCCACGCGCGGACCCCAGCCGAGAAGCCACGGCAGCAGTTCGCGTGGCAAGCCCGTCTCGTCGACGCTCGCGACCACGGAGACGACGATCGATCCGTCGCTCGCGCCGATGTGCTCGACGGTGAGGCTGGGATAGCCGCCTTCGAGCACGCGGTAAGCTGCCTCGGCCGCGAAGCGAAGACGCACCGTCACGACATCCGTCTGTCCTCCGACGACTCCCCAGGCGTCGGTGAGGTGCGCGCGAGGATCGAAATCCTGGGGAATCTCGTACGTGTCCGTCAGCAGCGTGACGAAGCGCATGCGAGAAAGCTTGAACGCCCGCATCTCGCCGCGCTTCAGACGCTCGAAGCCGATCGCGTACGGCGCCAGATCGTCGCGCGACACTTCCACGAAGTACACGGCGAGTTCGAGGTGCTCTACTTCGCCCGTCGGGGAAGCGTAGTCGAAAGCGACGACGCGGCGGTCGAACCACGCGCTCGCGACGGCCTCGAAGACCCTGTCGTCGACGAGTTGCGGGCGGAAGTCTTGCGTGGAGCGCCGCGCGATGTCCTGCACGCTGTTGGGCAAGCTGAGGGCGAGCTTTTCGAGGGCGAGGAGGTACTGCTTGTTCTTGGTGGCGGCGTGGTGGTACAGCAGGCGCGTGGCAGCGTGCACGGCGAGGGCTTGCACGGGCCTCAAGCTCTCGGGCGTGCCGACGAGGCGATAGCGATGCGGATGAACGTACTCGAGGCCCGCGCCGATCTCCTGCAAGTCCTGGAGGTCGCGTTGGATGTGGCGTTGCTCGACGCCGAACCAGTCGGCGAGCTCGCGAACCGTGCGCTCGCGCAGCCGCAGGAGTTCCATGAGTTCGAGCAGACGCTTCACCTTCGTCCAAGTGGCGCGCTCCTGTTCGGGGCGGTCTTCGGGTTGGGCGTCGTTCGTCATTGCGAGCAGGGTAGAGAAGAGCGGTCGAGTGCCTGTCGAGAAAAACGAGGAAGCTTCCACGTGCTCACAAAATCTAACGAGGAACGCTCAAGGCTTCGTCTCTCAACGCGAGCTCTTGCGCCCGCTCGACGGCCCAGGCGCTGTACACGCCCGACAAAAAAGCCGGGGTTCGCTCGCCGCGCGCGACGGCTTCTCGCACGTCGTACCACCACTGCGCCGCTTCGTCGAGGTGATACGCGCCGCCCACGAAGGTCACGCTGCCTTCCCAGCCGAGCGCTTCGCGCAACGTCTTCGCCAGGGCCCACAACGACTGACCGGCGCGGCGCCGCTCGGGTGCGTCGTCACGGTACAAGGCGTCCGTGAGCTCTTCGGTCGTGGCGCGCCCTCCCTTCTCCAGCAGCACCACGAGCAACTCCCCGGCCCGGCCCGTCGCGCGCATCGGTATGACGCGGCCGTTGACTTGCACTTCGAGCGCTCCGAGCGCCCGCACCTCCACGCGCGTTCCACCAAGGTGCGTCAAGGGCACGGGCCGCTCGCCTCCCATCAACGCGAACAGCGCCGGAAACTGCACGACTTCCTCGCGTGCCCACATCATGTTGGTTCGAATCTTGCGCAATTCGCGGCGCGCCTCCTCCTCGTCGCCCGCGCGCCGCGCGAGCTCCGCTCGTACGATCGACCCTCGTTGGGCGTCTTCCTCGCTGCCGTCCTCGACGTGCGCCAAGGCGTCCCGCGCCGCCTCGTCGTTTCCGAGGGCGAGGTGCGCGGCCGCGACGTCCACGTACACCCACGACTTTCCCCGCTCGGCTTCCACCCGAATGGCCCGAGCCGCCCGCAGCAATTCTTCCAACGCCAAGCCGGGCTTGCCCAGCAGGCGGAGAGTGTGCCCGAGACTACGTCGAGCTTGCTGCACGTCGTCCTCCTCGCGCGCTACGCGCAAAGCGGCGCGGTAGCTCGACAAGGCTCGGTCCCACTCGCCCCGAACTCGCCGCGCGGTGCCCAGGCCGCACAGCGCCCGCGCCCGCATGTGCGCCGCGCCCTCGCGCTTCGAGAGGCGCTCCAACGCCAAGAAGTGCTCCTCGGCTTCCGGCAAGCCGAACCGCAGGTACGACAAGCCGAGCGCGTGCCGCAGCCACGCCGCGTACAGCGGATCGCGTTCGAGCAGCAGCAGCGCCTCGCGCCACGCCGCTTGCGCGCCCGCGTCGTCTCCGGCGCGGTGCATCAGCGTTCCTTCGGCCAGCCAGCACGTTCCGAGCGAGCGCCCCGTCAAGTGGGTCCTAGCCACGCGAAACGCTTCACGCCACCCGTCGCGTCCCGACCACCCGAGCGCTTCGGCGCGCGCGCGCCAAGCGATGCCGAGCGGAAGGCCGTCGACAACGGCGATCACCTCGTCCGCGACACGCACGGCGTCGTCGTGACGGCCTTCGCGCACGAGCGCGAAGGCTTCGAAGGCGGCGGCGGGCGCGCTCGCGGGCCAACCGAGCTTTTGGCGCGCGAGCGCCGTGAAGGGCAGCACGTCCGCCGCTTGCCGCGTATTGCCGAGCAACCGCGCCGTGATCAGGGCGCCCGCCGCGCTGCCCGCCCGCTGCTCGAGCGGCACGCGCGAAACCGCGTCGAGCAGCGTTTGCTGCTCGACGACGCTGAGAGGCTCTCGAAGCGCGACCTCCACCGTGCGGTAAGCGAGCTCGAACTCGCCGCGCTCCACGAGCGCTTCCACCGACGCCACCGCTTCCTTCGCCTCGACCGACCGCCTCGCGCCTTTGCTCATAAGCTCTCCGACAGTCTACGTCTCGTGAAGCGTCGAGCGCGGCGCACATGACGACGCGCCGCGTCGTCATGTGCGCCGGACTTCACCCCGAGCCGCCGGCCGGCTTCGGTTCATCGCCCGCCACGACGGCGGGCCTTTCGTTCGAATGGATAGGGCCGAACACGGAGTGCGTGACCGACGTGAGTGCGAGGGCGCACAACGTCAAGGCCAGGCACACCGCTTTCGCGGTACGCTGCATGGTGCCTCCGAAGGGGGCGAAGCGCGGATCAGTCTTGGCGGATGGAGTCCGCGCTTCTACGATTTGTGGTTGCCGAACGCCTGCAGGTCGAAGTCCTCGGGTTCAAACCAGCTCATCACCTCCTGACACGCAGCATGGAGGTCGGAGGCGTCAAATCATGTCGCGCCGTTCGGCACCGTGTCGCGACATCCCGTGACGCTCGCTCGATTCGCTACCTTGAAGGCATGAGCGCGATTTTGACGTGCGAACGATGCGGAGCGAAGAATCGTGTGAGCAACGTGCCCGACGCCCGAGTGCCCGCCTGCGCTCGCTGCGGCGCGGCCCTGCCGTGGCTGCACGCGGGCACCGACGCGTCCTTCGAGGCCGACGTGCGCGCGCCCGTACCCGTCTTGGTGGATTTCTGGGCGCCGTGGTGCGGACCGTGCCGAGTGATCGCTCCGGTGCTGGAGGACATGGCACGTGAGTACGCGGGCAAGCTGCGAATCGTGAAGGTCAACGTGGACGAAAACCCGGGCGCCTCCGCGCGCTTCGGCGTGCAAGGCATCCCGACGCTCATCGTCTTTCGAGGCGGCGAGCCCACCGACCGCATCGTCGGCGCAGTCAACAAGCCGACCCTGGTGGATCGGCTCGGCCTGAATCGCTCGAACGGGTGAGCGGCGCCCGACGGGAGTTTCGCGTCAATCGGTCGGGTTGGGGCGCGGCTCCAACTTGAACCACGCGCCCGTTCGGTAACGCCACACCAGCATGACGATTCGCGCCATCTCCTCACCGAGCAGACGGCCCAAAAAGACGCCCCACAACCCCAAGCCCGCCGGGAAGGCCAGCAGGTACGCGAAAGGCAAGCCGACCAGCACGACCGTCACGACGTCCGACAGCAGCAGGTAGCGCGTGTCGCCACCGCTCGCGAGCGTTCCGAAGCCGATCATGTTCGCCACTTTCACGGGGAGGAACAGCGCGTTCAAAAGCGCGCCCCACTGCGCGAGTTGCCTCACTTCCGGAGTCGTGTTCGGAAAGAGGGCGCCGATCAAGAAGGTGCTCGCCGCGAACAGCACGCCCAGCCCCAGCCCGACGAGCACGCCGAGACGCCAGACCCCGCCCGACCATCGCCACACTTCCCGGGCGTTCGCCTGCCCGATGGCGCGTCCCGTGAGAATCGTCGCGGCCGTGTTGAAGCCGACCGCGCCCACCACGAAGATGTTCTCGAACGTCGCCACGATCTGGAAGGCGGCGAGTTGCGCCGTGCCGATGCGCCCGACGAGCAGCGAGAACAGAAAGACGCCGCTGCTGAAGACGATCTCCGTGACGAACAACGGCAGCACGAGCGGCGCCATTTCGGCGAACACGCCGCGTCCTTGCGAGAAGGTCGGCAGGCGAACGCGAATTCCGAAGCGGCTGAAGAACAGGAAGCCCGCCAGTAACGCCGTTCGCAGCGATTGCGTCATGACGATGGCGGCGGCCGCTCCGATCACGCCCCATCCGAGCTGCGTCACGAGCAGCCACGCGAGGAGCGGCGTCAAGGTCAGCGAACTCAAGGTCACGATCAAGGGCAGGCGTGCCCGTCCGATCGTCCGGAACGTCGACGTCATCACGACGTTCGCCGTGACGAGCGGCAGCGCGAGGGCGTACAAACCCAAGTACGGCCCGCCGATTCCGGCGATCTCGTCGCTCGCGCCGACGAAGCGCAGAAAGCCGCTTCCCGACAGCGCGATCGGCACGGTCAGCAGCAACGCCAGCAAGACCGCGAACAAGACCGACAGCAACGCGATGCGGCCCAAAGTGTCCTCGTCGCCTCGCCCGCGCGCCCGAGACGCGAGGATCGCGCATCCCGAACCGACGACGTTGAGGCACGCGATGCCTATGAACAGCGCGTTGTTCGACAAGCCGACCGCCGCGATCGTCGCCGTGCCGAGCGTTCCCACGACCACTTGATTCGTGAAGTTGAGGACGAGTTGCACCATCGACTCGAGACTGACGGGAAGCGCGATGCGAGCGATTTCACGGTTTGTCTCGGCGCTCAAGGGCGCCTCGCGCGAGAAGATGCCCGAAAAGGGAAGGCGACCGGAAGCATCCCAGCAATGTAGCCCACGAAGGCGCGCCGCTCGTGAAGCTCACGGAGCGGGCAAGGTGAAGTGGAAGGTGGAGCCGACGCCGACTCGGCTTTCCACCCACAAGCGCCCGCCGTGCCGCTCGACGATCTTCTTGCACACGGCGAGGCCGATCCCGGTGCCTTCGAAGCGCTCGCGGCCGTGCAGGCGTTGGAAGATCACGAAGATGCGCTCGAAGTACTTGTCCTCGATGCCGATGCCGTTGTCGGTCACGCGAAAGTGCCACATCGCCTCGTCGCGCGTCGCCGACACCCGCACCATCGGCGTCACGCCTTCGCGCGCGTACTTCAACCCGTTCGACACGAGGTTTTGCAGCAGCGAATCGAATTGCGGCGCGTCGGCGAGCACCGTCGGAAGGTCGTCGCGCGTCACGTGGACGAGCGCGTCGTCCACGTCCGCCGCGAACCGAAGCGCGACGCGGTCGAACACGTCGTTGGCGGCCACGGGCTCGAAGGGACGCTGCTCGGTGTGTAGACGCGAAAACGCCAGCAAGTCGTCCACGAGGCGCTTCATGTGCTGCCCGCTTTCCATGATCTGCGCGAGGTACGCGCGGCCCCGGTCGTCGAGCGCGGCGCTGTACCGCTGCGCGACGAGATCCGCGAAGCTCGTCACCGCGCGAATGGGCGCTTGCAGGTCGTGGCTGGCGACGTACGCGAAGCGCTCCAACTCCTCGTTGCTGCGCCGCAACTCCTCGTTGCGGTGAGCGAGCGAACGCTCGGCGCGCGCACGGTCGGTGACGTTGATGCTCACTCCGAGGAACCCGTCGGGGCGTCCGCTCGCGTCGAGCTTAGGCGCGTACGTCACGTCGAACACCTGATCGCCCACCGTTTGCTGCGAACGCACCTCCTCGCCCGCGAGCGCGCGCCGCACGTCGTCCAAGACGCCGTCCTCGGCGCCGTACAACTCGAAGACGTTTCGCCCGACCGCTTCGCCAGGCGTCAATCCGAGGTCCGTGAGGCCGCGCCCTTCGGACAAGGTGAAGCGTCCGTGCTCGTCGATGGCGTACAAGATGATCGGCAAACTGCGCGCCACCGTCGCGAGTTGCTCTTGCAACTGCAGAGCCTGCTGCGTGCGCTCGCGAACGCGGCGTTCCAGCGTCGCGTTGAGGTCCAGCAAGGCGCGCTCGGCTTCCTTGAGCGCCGTGAGGTCGACGACGTAGCCTGCCACTTGCCCCGAGTCTCCCTCGAAGGCGGCGATCGTGCACTGCACGGGAACGCGCGTTCCGTCGCGCCGCTCGTACTCCTTTTCGTACGAGTCGCTGTGCCCGCGCTCTTCGACGTCTCGCAACGCCCGCACGTCGAGCGGCAGGTACTCGGGCGGCGTCAGGCGCGCCCAGTCCACGAGGCCGAGCTCGAACTCCTCGCGCGAGTACCCGACGATGCGCAGGTACGCGTCGTTGGCGAGCGTGATCCGTCCGTCGGGCAAGCCGAGCACCATCCCGATGGGGCTGGCGTCCACCAACCTTCGAAAGCGAGCCTCGCTTTCCACGAGCGCCGCTTGAACGCGCGCTTGCGGCGTCATCTCGACCGCCATGATCCCCACGCCGGCCACTTCGCCGTCCATGCCGCGCACCGGGTAGAAGTCCTCGCGCCAAGCGCGGCGCACGCCCGGCAAGGCGGGCGTCTCGCCTTCGACCGTCACGTTGCGAAGCGCCTCGCCCGAGACGACGACGTGCCGCAAGGCTGCGAACGCGCCGTCGTCGAGGCCCGGCAGCAACTCCATCGCCGTGCGTCCGAGGTGCGCGTGGGCGGGCAGACCGTTGAGCTCGGCGAGGGCGGTGTTGACGTGCACGAAGCGCAAGTCGCGGTCGAGGAAGGCCATGCCGACCGGAGACGCCTCGAAGAGCGTGTCGAGCGGCCTCGTCGCCCGCCATTCGTCCCGAGCGCGCCGCACCTCGTCCTCCGAGCGCGCCGTCACGGCGTCGTGCACGTCCGCGAGCGTCCCCACCCAGGCGGGCGCGCCGTCACCGCCGAGCGGCCGAAGATCGAGGCGTGTCCAACGCGGGCCGCGGCCCGCGTCGAGGCGGCACGTGGCTTCGAAGGAACGGCGTTCGCGCCGCGCGGCTTCCCAGCGCGGCCACATGTCCCGTCGGTCGTCGGCGTGCGCCGCGTCGAGGGGAAAGAAGCCGGCGAGCGAGTCGATCAAGCGGCCGAGGTGGGCGGCCAAAGCGACGTTCGCGTGCACGATCCGCCCGTCGTCGTCCGCGAGCCACGTCGGCGTGGAGACGGTGTCGAACACGCTCCGCCACACTTCGGCCGAAAGGAAGCGGACGTCGCTGGGAACAGACATCGCCTCATGGTAGTGCGAGCGCCCGCTCGACTTCGGCGCATGAAGGCCGTCTGAAGGCGGCGCGAGACGAGTATGCTGAGCCCACTCCCCGGTTTCTCCGCGTCTCGTCCTCGCCGACTTGGAGCTTTATGAACACGTCCTCGCCGTTCGCTTCCACTGCTACCGACCGCTTCCGCGCCGCCCGCGACCTCCTCGTGAAGCACCGCGCCGATTTGGAGGCCGCGCGCGCGGCCTTCGAGTGGCCGCGTTTCGAGCACTTCAACTTCGCTCTCGACTGGTTCGATTCCGTGGCGCGGACGCCCGAGACCGCCGACCGCTTGGCCCTCGTCGTCACCGAGCAGGACGGCCGAAGCGAGCGCCGCACGTACGCGCAGCTTTCGCGCGCCTCGTCACGCGTCGCCAACTGGCTGGAGTCCATCGGGGTGCGCCGGGAAGACCGCGTGCTCGTGATGCTCGGCAACCGCGTGGAGTTGTGGGAGGTGATGCTGGCGTGCATCAAGATCGGCGCGGTGCTCATCCCGACGACCGTCCTGCTCACCCCGGCCGACCTCGCCGACCGCGTTCGGCGCGGACGCGTTTCGTGCGTCGTCGTCGCGCGTGAGGACGCGGCGAAGTTCGACGCTGTCGACGGCGACTTCACGGTCGTTTTGATCGGCGCGGAGCCCGCTTTCGTCGGCTCGAGGGCGGTTCACGCTTATGAGGACGCTCGAAACGCGTCCGACGCGTACACGCCGCGCGAGCCGACGCGCGGCGACGAGACGCTGCTGCTGTACTTCACGTCCGGTACGACGTCTCGCCCGAAGCTCGTGGAGCACACGCACACGTCGTACCCCGTCGGCCACCTCAGCACGATGTACTGGATCGGTCTGGAGCCGGGCGACGTGCATCTCAACGTCGCCTCGCCCGGCTGGGCGAAGCACGCGTGGTCGAATTTCTTCGCGCCCTTCATCGCCGAGGCGACCGTGTTCGTGTACAACTACGCTCGTTTCGACGCCCGCTCGCTCATGGAGCAGATGGACCGTGAAGGCGTCACGAGTTTTTGCGCGCCGCCCACGGTGTGGCGCATGCTCATCCAAGCGGATTTGAGCGCTCTGCGCGAGCCACCCGCCAAGGTCGTCGCGGCGGGCGAGCCGCTCAATCCCGAGGTGATTTCGCAAGTGCAGCGCGCGTGGGGCGTGCTCATTCGCGACGGCTTCGGGCAGACTGAGACGACGCTGCAAGTCGGGAACACCGTCGGTCAAGCCATGATTCCCGGCTCCATGGGTCGCCCGCTGCCCGGCTTCGACGTCGTTTTGATCGACCCGCTCACCGGGATGGAGGGCGAAGAGGGCGAGGTGTGCCTGCGCCTCGATTCACGTCCCGTCGGCCTCACGGTGGGCTACCACGGTGACTCCGAGAAGACCGCCGACGCCTTTCGAGACGGGCTGTACCACACGGGGGACGTCGCGCGCCGCCTCGAAGGCGGAGTCATCACGTACATCGGGCGGTCCGACGACGTCTTCAAGTCGTCCGACTACCGCATCTCGCCGTTCGAATTGGAGTCCGTCTTGATCGAGCACGCGGCGGTCGCCGAGGCGGCGGTCGTGCCGTCGTTCGACGCCGTGCGCCTCGCCGTGCCCAAAGCGTACGTCGTCCTCGCCGCCGGTTGGAACGCGGACGCCGAGACCGCCGAGTCGATCCTCGCGCACTGCCGCGCGCACCTCGCGCCGTTCAAGCGCGTGCGTCGCCTCGAATTTCACGACTTGCCGAAGACGATTTCCGGCAAGATTCGCCGCGTGGAACTTCGGCAACGCGAGCAGACGTTCACGAACGATCGTCCTTCCGGCGAGTACGCCGACGCCGACTTTCCGTCGCTGCGCGCTCCTTGAAGCGCGGCCCTCAACGCCACACGAACGAGCTCGACAACGATCGGATCGCCGCTTCGGCCGTCTTGTCGCCGATCGGATACTCCAGGAGGAAGGTCGCGTAGACGTTGCGGGGCGCGTCGAGCATCGTCCGTTGGTAGAACACCCGCCCGCCCTCGGTGCCGCTCACCACGAACCACGACGAACGCAGCGTCTTGTACGTGACGCGCCGTGACGCCGAGGTGCGCGCGGCTCGCTCGTAGCGTTTGCCAAGCGTGTCACCGAGCGCGTTGAGGTCGCCCCACACCGTCAACTTGACGGCGCGGCGCCGATCGAGGAACACCTGCCCGTCGCCGTTGTCCGACTCGCCCTGCCCCACGAGAAACGACGGCGCCGTCAGGCAGTAGGCGAAGCGGGCGTTGCAGTACGAACTCGGCACGAGCGCGGCGGTCATCAACGCGAACAACACGGGCATGACTCATGGTATGACAAGCGCTTGTCAAGACGAGCGCCGCAAGTAGGCGCTCGGAACGTCGTCCGCGAGCCACACGCCGTTCTCGGAGCGGTAGAAGACTCGGCCGTCGGCGTGCATTCTCGCCGCGTCCACCGTCAGCACGACCGCTCGACCATGCCGCGCGCCGACCCGCCGCGCCGTCTCCTCGTCCGCCGAGAGGTGCACGTGATGGCGCCGCATCGCCCGCAAGCCTTCGCGCAAAATCACGTCGACCTTGTCGGCGCTCGTTCCGTGGTACAGCACGGCGGGTGGTTCGATCGGCGCGAGCTGCAAGTCCACTTCGACGCTGTGACCTTGGTTCGCGCGGATTCTCGCTTTCGGGGCGTCGAAGGAAAAGCGGCGCTTGTCGCTCGAACGCACGACCTCTTCTAGGTCCGTTCGCGAGACGTACTGACCGCGCTCGCCGAGCGCGGTCAGCAGGGCCTCCACGTCCACCCAGCCGCCGAGTTGCAACGTCAAGCCGAGCTCGTGCGGCGCGTGCCTCAGGAAGCGCGCGAGGGTCTTGCTGAGCCTCACGCGGGCGCGGTCGTCCATGAACGCAGGGTAGCCGAACAAGCCCTGAGGCGCGTGCGTGAAGTGGCGTACGCGCTTCACGCCGCCCTCAACTCGTGCGTACGTGCAAGTGGCGCAGGCCTCGGAACATCGTGCTGGGACGGCGTTCGAAGGCGGCGAGTTCGAGGTGTTCGAAGCGGCGCACAAGCTCCTCGAAGGCGACGCGCGCTTCGAGCTTGGCGAGAGGGGCGCCGAGGCAGAAGTGGATGCCGCGCCCGAAGCTGAGGTGGCGGTTGGGCATGCGGGTGACGAGAAACGAGTCGGGCTGCGCAAAGACGAGGGGATCGCGGTTGCCCGCGCCGATCACGGCGCTCACCTGCTCGCCTCGGCGCACGACTTGCCCGCCGATCTCGACGTCTTCGAGCGCGGCGCGGAACAAGGCGCGTTGCACGGGAGCGTCGAAGCGCAGCATCTCCTCGATCGCGCTCGGCAAGGCGTCGGGGTGGGCGCGCAAGAAGGCGAGTTGCTCGGGGTGACGCAGCAAGGCCAGCAATCCGTTGCCGAGCAGGTTCACCGTCGTCTCGTGCCCCGCGATCACGAGTAGGACGAGATTCGAGATGAGCTCGCCGGGTTGAAGTCGGCCGCCTTCGTCCTCGGCGGCGATGAGGTGCGAGATGAGGTCGTCGGCGGGATTCGCGCGCCGCTTCGCGACGAGCTCGGACAAGAAGCCCGCGAGGGCGGGAATGGCGGCTTGCGCTCGCGCCGCGTGTTCGGGCGTCGCGTTCGCGAAGTCGCTACCGTCCACGAAGTCCGTGCTCCACGCTCGAAAGGCGTCGTGGTCCTCGGGCGGCACGCCGAGGAGTTGCGCGATCACGACGACGGGCAAGGGCGTCGCGAAGTCGTCCATGAACTCCAATCGGCCCGAGGAGGCGACGCGGTCGAGCAAGGTGCTCGCGATGGCGCGAATGGGAGCTTCCATGCGCTCCACGGTTCTCGGCGTGAACGCCTGACCGACGAGGCCGCGCAGACGCGTGTGATCGGGCGGGTCGGTGGCGAGCATGTGGTTCGGCAAGACGTCGGGCGGCACGTCGCGCACCTTGCGCGCGTCCTTCGTGAGGCGCGCGTCTTTCAAGACTTGCTCCACTTCGGCGTGACGCGTCGCCATCCACATGCCGCCGCTGTCCGAGGCGTGCGCTTGCCAAAACAAGCCGGGCTGTTCGCGCAGCCGCGCGTACGTCTCGTACGGATCGTCGAGAATCGTCGGGTCGAACAAACCGGCCGTCGAAGAAATGGTCATGCCGAGCCTCCGAAAAGCACGGTAGCAGGATTCACGGGCGCGAGAAGGCGCCGACCCCCAAGTGGGGGTCGGCGCCTTCTCGAACGAGGCGTCAGCGGTACGTTGCTTCTTTGAGGCTGTTCGCGACGACGAGCTTGACGTACATGCCGTTGGCGGCGTGACGCCCGACGCGGCACAAAATGAGGTACGAACCGGGGCGGTTGGCGACGAATTTCGTGGTGGGACTGACCATGCCGGGCATCGTGACTTGCGTGGCGGCATCCTTGAAGGCGAGCTTGGCTCCGCCGACGTTGCTCGGTACGCTCGCCCCGCTCACGACAGCGAAGTCGTGCGGCATGCGGCCTCCGTTGGCGAGCGTGACCTCGATCGTCCAACCGAGCGGCACGGTGAGGGTCTTTTCGCCTTTGGCGTCGCCGTTGTAGTTCAAGCCGTTGTTCGCCGTGTCGTGTCCCGCGACGAACACGACTTTCACGGTCTTCGTGGCGGTGTCGGTCGTGACGGACGTTGTCGGGAGGGGAGCGGTCGTGGAGGGGGCGGCTTGGGCCATCGTCGGCATGGACGGCATCTGGGCGAGGGCGGCGGTGACGACGAGAAGGGCGGGCAGCGCGAGACGTCCGATCATACGAGGTCCTCCTGAAAGTGCGAGCTTGATGGAATTGTAAGCGACCGCTCGGTTTATGCCCAGGTCCGAAAGTCGGACGACGGGCGGGACGGACACCCGACTTTGGTCGGGGGCGTGCACGTTGGGCCCTTATCAGGAATGATTCTTGTTTTTTTCGTGCAGGACGAGGTTTCTTGACAAGGCTATTCGTTCGCTCTATGTTAACCCGAGTAGTTTGCTCGGAATAGAGAAGAACGATGACGACCGTCCCCCACCTCGACTTGTGCTGCGCCGCGTCCCTCCGCGCCGGAGAAGACCTCGGCGGCACGGCGCCGCGCTGGGACCACGCGTTCGCCGTCGCCTTGCCTCAGCGACGCTGGGACGATTTCCGGGACGTCACCTGCTGGTCCGACCATCGCCGCGCCGTTTGGGAACGTCTCGGCGACTTCGTCAAGACCACCAAGATCGGCTTCGGCCTGCTCGCTTACGACGCGGGCGCTGACTTGCCGCCCTACCACGTCACGCATTACCGTCGCCCCGGACCGTTCGCCGCCGGATTCGTTCGGCACGACGTCCAAACGACCGAGCAGACCTTTCCCGACTTCGTGGAAGCCGCCTTGCAAGACGTGAGCTCCGCCGCGACGTCGACCACCGCCGGCTTGGACTTCCACGTGTGCACGCACGGCCGCGTCGACGCCGCGTGCGGCAAGTTCGGCGCGTCTTTCGAACGCGCCTTGCACGGACGCTTCGCCCACGCGCGCGCGTGGCGCACCGCCCACATCGGCGGACACCGCTTCGCGCCTACCATGATCGAACTGCCTTCGGGCCGCTTCTGGGGCCGCCTCACGCCCGGCGTCGCCGAGATGATCGCGCGGCGCGAAGGCGACCCGGGCGTCGTCGCGCGTCACCTGCGCGGCTGGGCGGGGCTCGACGCGTGGGGGCAAGTCGTGGACCGCGAGATGTTCGCGCGCGAAGGCTGGGCGTGGCTCGACACGCCCAAGCGCGGCGAGACCTTGCACGCCGACGAGCGCGGCGCCGACGTCCGTTTGGCGTTCGCGCGCCTCGACGGCGCCCTCGGCGCCGTCGAGGCGCGCGTGGAGGTCACGCACACCGTCACCGTGCCCGGCGGCAGCCACAAACCCGACCTCGTCACGGCGCGGCAGTACGCCGTCACGCGCTTGGAGGTGCGCTCTTGATCCTCGCGCGCCGCCTCGCCCGTCCGAGGGCGGCCGTGCGCGGCTTGGCCTTCATCCTCGCGCTCGCTTCGCTGCTGCTCGGCCTCGTCGCCGCCCTCGCGTTCGGCGCGACCGACATCGAATTCTCGCGCGCGTTCGCCTTGCTGCTCGCTCCGGACGACTCCGCCCAAAGCCTCATCGTGTGGACCCTGCGCTTGCCGCGCGCCCTCGTCGCCGCCCTCGCCGGAGCGGGCCTCGGCGTGTCGGGCGCGCTGTTGCAGGGCGTGACGCGCAATCCGCTCGCCGATCCGGGCATCCTCGGCGTGGAGGCGGGCGCGGCCCTCGCCATTTTGATCGGGGTGGTGTTCTTGCCGGGGCTCACGGCGGCCGGCTTCGTGCCGCTCGCCTTCGCGGGGGGCTTGCTCGCCGCGATGCTCGCGCTCGGCATCGCGCGCGGCGTCGGCCTCACGCCGCTGCGCCTCGCGCTCGCCGGGGTGGCCGTCGCGTCCCTCGTCGGCGCGGGCTCGCGCACCCTGCAGATTCTGTTCGAGGAGCGCGCGACCTCCGCGCTGTTCAGCCTCTCGGGTAGCGTCGCCAACCGTACGTGGGCGCACGTGTCGAGCGTGGCGCCGTGGGTGCTCGGCGGTTTGCTCGTCGCCTTCGCGCTCGCGCGGCGCGTGAACATTCTCGCGCTCGGCGAGGACCTCGCGCGCGGCCTCGGCGTGAACAGCGCCCGAGAGACGCTGCTCGTCACGCTGCTCGGCGTGTTGCTCGCCGCCGCCGCCGTGAGCGTCGTCGGACCGATCGGGTTCGTCGGCCTCGTCGTGCCGCACGCCGCGCGCGGCCTCGTCGGCGTCGACCACCGTTTGCTCTTGCCGCTGTCCGCCCTGCTCGGCGCCGCCCTGCTCGTGTGGGCGGACGTCGCCGCGCGCCTCGTCGCTCGTCCGGCCGAGACACCCGTCGGCATCCTCATCGGGGCGTTCGGCGCGCCCTTCTTCGTCCTGCTCGCCCGCCGCCTCAAGCGCGCGGAGTAATTCCTCGGAGTGTTCCATGAAGAAGACCCCTCTGCTGCTCGCCGCCCTGCTCGCCTCGCCCGCCTTCGCCATCACCGTGAAGCACGAGCGCGGCACCCTCGACCTCAATGCTTCCGCCAAGCGCGTCGTCGTGCTGGAGTACAGCTTCCTCGACACCCTCGAAGCGCTCGGCGTGAAGGCGGCGGGCGCGGCGATCGGCACGCAAGGCGGTGACCGAGGCGCTCCCCCGTACCTCGCGGCGCGCACGAAAGGCACGGCCAGCATCGGCTCGCGCGCCCAACCGAACCTGGAGGCGATCCTCGCGGTGAAGCCCGACGTGATCCTCGCCGACGCCTTCGTGCACACCAACCTCTATCCGCAACTCGACCGAATCGCGCCGACCGCCGCCTTCCAAAGTCGTCGCGGCAGTTACGACGACATCATGAATCAAGTTCTCGACATCGGCCGCATCGTCGGCAAGGAATCGGCGGCCAAGCGCATCGTGGACGAGCAGGCGCGACTTCTGCAAAAGGCGAAGGCGTTCGCGAAGCGCGGCGCGCCCGGCGCCGTCATGGCCGTCGCCACCGAGAACTCTTTCACCGTGCACTCCACCGAGGCGTTCGTCGGGAGCCTCATCGAGAAGCTCGGCCGCAAGAACCTCGTCAAGCCGCAAGGCACGACGACGCAGTACGAATTGAGCCTCGAAGGCCTCGTGGCCCTCAATCCGGGCACGCTCGTCTTGTTCACCGGAGTCGACGAGAAGCCGATCGTGCGGGAGTGGGCCAAGAACCCCCTGTGGCAGAAGATCAGCGCCGTGCAGCGCGGCCGCGTGTACGAGTTCGACCGTGACTTGTGGACGCGCGCGCGCGGACCGATCGCCCTCAAGATGATGCTCGCGCAAAGCATCGACTCGGGCCTTCTGCAAGACAAGGCGCCCGCCAAGGAGTTCGCGTTCAAGCCGTGAACGCTCGGCGCGCCCTGCTCCTCGTGCCCGCCTTGGCGGCCCTCTTGCTGCTCGTCGGCGTGCTGTCGCTGGGGCTGGGCGCCGTGCGCACGCCTCCCGGCGAGGTGCTCGGCGTCCTGCTCGGCGGCGGCGACGAGCTCACCCGCCGCATCCTGGTGGAGCTGCGCTTGCCGCGCGTCCTCGTCGCGGCCCTGGCGGGCGCGATGTTCGCGGCGAGCGGCACGATCTTGCAAGGCGTCGTTCGCAATCCGCTCGCCTCGCCCGACATCGTCGGCGTGGGCGCGGGCGCGGGCCTCGCCGCCACGGTGACGCTCTTGGTCTTGCCGAGCGCGCCGTCGTGGGCGCTTCCGTGGAGCGCGTTCGCGGGCGCTTGGCTGGGATTCGCCGCCGTCTTTTTGCTGGCGCGCGAACGCGGCGCGGTGCAGCCCGTGCGCCTCGCCCTGATCGGCGTGGCCGTCGGCGCGGCCCTCGGCGCGGCGCAGCAACTCGTGCTCGTTCGGGCGCCCGACGGGATCGCGGGCGCCTTGGCCTTCCTCACCGGCACCGTGTACGGCGCGGACATCGAACGTGTCCTGCGCGTTCTTCCTTGGGCGGCGGTCCTGCTTCCACTGGGCTTCGTGCTCGCGCGGCGCCTCGACGTCCTGAGCTTCGGCGAGAGCGTCGCGACGTCTCTTGGAACGCGCGTGGGGCTCGCCCGTGGAATCGCGCTCACCGTCGCCGTGGGGCTGGCGTCGGCGGCGGTGACGGGCGCGGGCATCCTCGGGTTCGTGGGCTTGCTCGCTCCTCACCTCGCCCGACTGCTCGTCGGCGGTCTGCACGCACGCCTTCTGCCCGTGGCGGCGCTGCTCGGCGCGGTGCTCGTCGTCGTGGCCGACACGATCGGACGCGCGGTGCTGCCGCCGCTGGAACTTCCGGCCGGCATCGTGACCACCCTCGTCGGCGCGCCGTACTTTTTATGGCTTCTGCGCCGCACCTCCGGAGCGCTATCTTGACGCACGTGACCGCAAAACTCGCGACGCGCAACCTCGGCCTCAAGTACGGCAATCGCGCCGTCTTCGAAGGCCTCGACCTCTCCTTGCGAGGAGGCGCCGTCACGACGATCATCGGGGCGAACGGCAGCGGAAAGTCCACGTTGCTGCGCTCCCTGTCGCGCCTTCTCGCTCCCGACCGAGGAGCCGTCCTGCTCAACGGCGCCGACGTGCACCGCCTGCCATCGAAGGTGGTCGCTCAGCAACTCGCGATCCTGCCGCAAGGACCGAGCGCGCCCGAAGGCCTCACCGTCGAGGAACTCGCGTGGTTCGGTCGGCATCCGCATCAAGGCCTGCTCGGCGGACGCACCGCCGAGGACCGCCGCCTCGTGGAGTGGGCGCTCGACCAGACGGGCATGCGCATCTTCGCGTCCCGGCCGCTCGATTCCCTTTCGGGCGGGCAGCGGCAACGGGCGTGGATCGCCATGAGCCTCGCTCAAGGAACCGACGTCCTGCTGCTCGACGAGCCCACGACGTACCTCGACCTCAGCCACCAACTCGAAGTGCTGCACCTCGTGCGACGCCTCAACGAGCAGCAAGGCAAGACGATCGTGATGGTCCTGCACGACCTCAATCAGGCCGTCAGGTATTCCGACGAGGTCGTGGCGGTGCTCGACGGTCGAGTGTACGCGCAGGGCGATCCGAGCGACGTCATGACGAAGGACCTGCTGCGCGACGTGTTCGGCCTCGAAGCGCACCTGCTCGCCGATCCCGACACGGGCCGTCCGCACGTCATTCCGTACGGCATCGCCCGCAAAGCGCACCTCGACGCCGCGCCGCGCTCCAAGAGTTGAATTATGCTGGGCGGGTGATGTCCCGCTCGGCGCACCTCTGGGCCCTGCTCGACGCGTTCGCTCCCTCTACGCCGAACGAGGCGGCGGCCGTCTTGGCGACGCGCCGATTGCTGCGCTCGCCCGATCCGTTTTCGCGGTTCGCCCGACCGGGCCACGTCACGGCGTCGGCGGTGCTGTTCGCTCCCGACGCGACGCGCGTCGCCCTGATTTGGCACGAGAAGCTTCGCCGAGCGCTTCAACCCGGCGGGCACGTCGAGCCGGACGACGCGAACGTGTTGGAAGCGGCGTGGCGCGAACTTCAAGAGGAGACGGGCGTCACGCGGGCGGACGTGGCACTCATGACGCCGCACCTCGTCGGCGTGGACGTGCACGCCATTCCCGAGAACTCCAAAGAGGGCGCGCACGTGCATCACGACCTGCGCTTCGCCTTTCGCCTCACGTCCGACCGCGTGTTGCCGCTCGTGCGCTGGACGCTTCCCGACGATTTGGACGCCGGGTTGAAGCTGGCCGTGGCGCGCGTTCTCGCTTGAGGCTGCCGATCAGGGGCAGCGCACGTCCTGACCGAAGTACGCCTTGCTGAGCTTGGCGTACGTTCCGTCCGCCATCAACTTCTCCAGCGCGGCGTTCACGGCGCTCACGAGCGAGGTGTTGCCGAGGCCGACCGCCATGCCGATGCGCTCGGGAAAGATGACGTCGCCGATTTGGAGTTTGCCGGGCATCGTCTTTACGACGTCTAAGGCGTTGAAGCGGTCGAGAACCATGGTGTCGGCGCGCTTCACGAGCACGGCCGTCAGTTGGTCGTTCGTGGTCGGCAGCGTCTTAATTTCCTTCAAGCCCGGCAGTCGTTGGGCGTACTGCAGGTAGGACGTGTTCACGCCAAGCGTCACGACTTTGCCTTTGAGGTCGGCGAGGGTCTTCGGGCCGCCGGGACGCGACACCAGGACGCCGCCCGAGCAGTAGTGCGGATTGCTGAAGCTCACGGCCTTCTGCCGCTCGGGCGTGATGCCGTGCGAGGCGATCACGAGGTCGTACTTGTTCTGCGCCAGCCCGATGAGCAAGCTGTCGAACACGATGGTCGTCCACTGTGGCTTGAGGCCCATCTGCTTGGCGATGGCGTTTCCGAGGTCGACTTCGAATCCGGTGAGGGTCTTGCCTTTGAAGTAGTTGAACGGCGGGTAGTTTCCTTCCGTCGCGAGCCGCAGCACTCCGGTCTTGCGAATCTCGGCGAGGGTCGCGGGCTGGGCCGCCGCGCTCGAACAGGCGACGGCGGCGAGGACCAGCGAGAGGCGGAAAAGCGTTCGGTTCATACGTCCTCCTCGAAAGCCGAAACGTCCGGGGACGCTCGGTCAACGTGCGTTGCGAAGTCCGGGGTCCTCGGCGAAGACGAGGTCGCCGTCCGGGGTGATGGGCGTGCCGTGCCCGAAGGCGCCGAGCGTCGCGCAGTTGCGGGCGGCTTCGCGCGCTCCGGCTCGCAAGGCGGACGGCAGGTCGCCCCTGTCGAGCCAGACGTTCAGGAACGCGGCGATGAAGGCGTCGCCCGCGCCGAGCGTGTCGACGACGTCGGCGGGTTCGGCGGCCACGAAGGTCGGCTCGCCGCCCGTGACGGCGAGCGCGCCGTGCTCTCCGCGCGTGACGACGACGACGCGGGCGCCGAGGCGCTCGACGCGTCGCGCGAGCTCGACGCAGCCGCGCTCGTCGTGCTCGGCGGCGGACAAGAAGGCCACGTCGAGCAGCGGCGCGACGTCTTCGAGGTGCGCGTCCGTCCATTCGGACGAGAAGTCGAACGACAAGCGCGGCGCCGCTTCCCGAATGCGGGGCAGCAGGTCGTTCAGGCCGCTGTACAAGCTGACGTGCGTGACGTCGTGGGCCGAGACGAAGTCGAAGTCGTCGAGGGTGAGTTCCCAGCGGGTGGAGACGCCGAGGTCGCTGCCGGTGAACGTCCGGTCGGTGCCTCGGTGCACGACTTTCGACCACGACGTGCTTCCCGGGACTTGGCGGCAGCGGGTGACGTCCACGCCCTCGTGGCGAAGCGCGCGCAGAACGAGGTCGCCGGGCGCGTCTTGCCCGACGACGCCGAGGTAGCTGGCGGTCTCGCCGAGCCGGGCGCTCAAGGCGGCCACGTTCACGGCGTTGCCGCCGGGGTACATGAGGCCGGTCGTGAGGTACAAGTCGACCGTGTTGTCGCCGAGTCCGAGGAGGCGGCGCACGTCAGTACTCGGTGACCCACATGTAGCGGCGGGTGTCGAGGTGATGGCCGTGCAACTCCGAGAGGTGCTCGGCGAAGCGGTTGAGGGCGGCTTGCAGCACGAACGGCGCGACGATCGGGCGAATCACGGGATCGATTCCGTGCATGGGGTAATCGAGCGAGTCGTAGATCATGAGGCGCGAGCTGTACTTTTTGCAAAAGGCGAGCGCGCGCTCGGCGAGGGGACGGCTGGGGTCTTCGCCGAGGAGCAGCATGACAGGCGTGGACGCGTCGAGAATCTCGAAGGGACCGTGGAACCACTCGGCAGCTTCGACGGGAATGCTGTGCATCCACTGCATCTCCATGAGCATGCACACGCCGAAGACGTAGGCGGTGGCGAACATGGGGCCGGACGCGAGATGGTACAACGTGCGGTCGTGCTGGTACGTGCGCGCGTCCTCGAGCGCTCGCGCGTCGTTTTGGCGGGCGGCCTCGACGAGCACCTCGGGCAGCGCGTCGAGCGAGCGCAGCAGGGCGTCGAGGTGTGGCCAGCCGTCTCGGGCGTGCATGAGGCCCCCGACGAGCGCTTGCAAGGCGATGAAGATGCCGGTGTGCGCCTGCTCGGTGTCACCGATCAGCAAGGTGCGCTTGGCGGCGCGCGCGAGGAGCGCGTCGGCGGTGCTCGTGACGGCGAGCGTCTGGCACGGCTTGTCTTGCAGGTACCGCGCGGCGTCGACGGTTTCGCGGGTGGTGCCGGACTTCGAGGCGAGGATGACGAGGGTGCGCTCGTCCAGCCGAGGTTCGAGGGTGACGAATTCGGCGGGAAAGAACCGTTTGACGTGCAGTTGGGTGCGCGTTTGGTCGAGCCAGTACTCCAAAGCGAGCATGACGCGGTTTGGGGCGCCGCAGGCGACGAGGTAGACGCGGTCGACGGTCGGCGCGAGCGCCATGCCGAGCCGAGCGGCTTCGTTCTTGACGCGGAGGGCCTCGGCGAGGCCGTCGGTGATGCGGGCATGGTCGATCGGGGCCGCTCGAACGGCGGTCACGCTGGTGGTCCTTGTCATTGGTTCCCCTTGCGGTTCTTGGTATATACCAAGAGTGCCCTCGAAGCTCCGAAAAGTCAAGGTGCCGCGCCACCACGGTCCCGCTCGCCAATTTGAAACACCACGAGGTGCGGATGATTCACCGACTTCACGTACTCGAACGGCACCCCAGAGGGATCGCGCACGACCGAGCGGTACAGCAGCACCGCCTGCCCCTCGTCCAAGCCCAGCATGCCCGCCTCGTCGCCCGTCGCCGGTCGCACGGCGATGCTGCTGTCGCCCACGCCCACCTCGATGCCGAAACGCTCGCGCAGCACTCCGTACAACGACTGGTTGCCCAGCAAGTCCTCGGCCGCCAAGTCCGGCACGCGGGCCGACGGCAGGTAACTCGTCTCCAGACAGAAGGGCACGTCGTTCACCAAGCGCAAGCGGCGCAACACCACGGCCGCGCTTCCAAGCGGCACCTCCAGCTTCTCGGCGACCTTGCTCGAAGCGGGCGCCACGCGAAAGTCCAGCAGACGTCCCCCGGCCGTTCCGCCCGTCGCCGCGACCATCTGCGTGATGCTGTTGAGCCGGTCGTCGTTGAGCACGCGGCTGACTTTCGGCGCGCTCACCCGCGTGCCCGCCGTGCCGTCCCGCTCCAGCAAGCCCAGGCGAACGAGGTTGTCCATCGCCTTGCGGACCGTCATACGGCTCACGCCCAGTTGCTCGGCGAGTTCCCGCTCGGACGGCACCTTGTCGCCCGGTCCGTACTCGGCCCGCTCGATCATCTCGCGAAGCATCTGCTGCACCTGCAAGTAGCGAGGCGCGAACTCGAGCGCCGACGAGGACGGGGAACGGTCCAGCTTCGTCATCGTCTCTAGCATGCCGCGCCGCTTGCGAAATTGGTAGGACCGCGCGCTCGCCCCGCCCCGCCGGACGGCGTCACGTTGTCGAGGCGCACTCCAGCGAACGCTCATCTCGCGGATGGTACGGTATGGCCCATGACTGCCTCGCTGCCTCGCCGTTCCGACGTCGCCCCCGAGTCCAAGTGGGACATCGAGCACCTCTTCGCCACGCCTGCCGAGTGGGACGCGGAGTTCGCCGCGCTCGAAGCCACCTTGCCGAGCCTCGCAGAGTTCAAAAGTCGCCTCGCGAATCCCGACATGATCGCCGCGTACCTCGGGCGCAGCGAGACGCTCGCGTCTCGCCTCTCGCGCCTGAACAACTACGCGTTCATGTCGGCGTCCGTGGACGCGTCCGACACCGACGCGAACGCACGCCGTGAGCGGGTGACGGGCCTCGCGGGCGCCTTCGCCGCCGCCATCGCCTTCGCCGAGCCGGAGTTGCTCGCCTTGCCCGCCGACACGCTGAGCGCGTGGACGCGGACGCCCGAACTGCGCATGTACGCCCACTTCTTCGACAACCTCGAACGGCAACGGCCTCACGTTCGAAGCGCGGACGTCGAGGAGGTGCTCGGCCTCGTGCGCGGTCCGTTCGGCGCGGCCCGCACCATCCACCCGACGCTCGTCAACACCGATCTCGATCTCGGAACGGTCGGCGGCGTCAAGATCGGGCACGGCAACATTGACCGCCTCACCCAAGATCCCGACCGCGAGGTGCGCCGCGGCGCGTGGGAAGCTTACGCGGACGCGCACCTGAAGTTCGCGAACACCATGGCGGCGTCCTTGAGTGCCGGGGTGCGGCAAGACGTCTTCGTGGCGCGCGTGCGCGGATACGAAAACTCGTTGCACGCCGCGCTCTCTCCGAACAACATTCCCGTCGAGGTCTTCCACACCCTCATCGACACGTACCGCCGTCACGTCGGAACGTGGCATCGCTACTGGCGCGCTCGCGCGAGACTGCTCGGTTTGGAACGCCTTCGCGAATACGACGTCAAAGCGCCGCTCACCGCCGAACCGCCGCGCGTTTCGTACGAGCAGTCCGTCGAGTGGATCTGCGAAGGCATGGCGCCTCTCGGCACGGAGTACGTGAACGCGATGCGGAGCGGCCTCACGACCGAGCGTTGGGTGGACGTGTACCCCAACGAAGGCAAGCGGCAAGGCGCGTACTCCAGCGGCACACAAGGCACGCTGCCGTACATCTTCATGAGCTACGCCGACAGCCTGTTCAGCCTCTCCACCCTCGCACACGAGATCGGCCACTCCATGCACTCGTACCTCACGTGGCGCAGCCAGCCGTACGTGTACAGCCGCTACAGCCTGTTCGTCGCCGAGGTAGCCTCCAACTTCAATCAGGCGATGGTGCGCCGCCACCTCTTCGGCGCGCGGCCCGACGAGGACTTCCAAATCGCCCTCATCGAAGAGGCGATGAGCAACTTCCACCGCTACTTCTTCATCATGCCGACCCTCGCGCGCTTCGAACTCGACATCCACGAGCGCGTCGAGCGAGGCGAAGCCCTCTCGGCGCGTACCCTCAACGCCCTGATGGCGGACCTGCTCGCCGAAGGATACGGAGACGGCGTCGAGATGGACCGCGAGCGAAGCGGCGTCACGTGGGCGCAGTTCAGCACGCACCTCTACAGCAACTTCTACGTCTTTCAGTACGCGACGGGCATCAGCGCTGCCCACCAACTTCTCGCGCGCTTCGACGGCGACACGCAGGCGGCGCGCGAAGACTACCTGGCGTTTTTGCGGGCGGGCGGATCGCTGTACCCGCTCGACGCGCTCAAACTCGCGGGCGTCGACATGCGTTCGGGCGAAGCGGTCGAGCGGACCTTCGAGGTGCTCGCCGATTACGTCGACCGCCTCGAGAAGATCGTGGACGCGCGGGAAGGACGCTGACCTCATGCTGGACGCCGTGAACTTGGAGGAGAAGTTCGGGCTGTTCGACGAGGCGTGGTCGCCGAAGATCGTCGGGCACCTCAACGGGCAACTCGTGAAAGTCGTGAAGTTGCGCGGCGAGTTCGTGTGGCACCATCACGACGAGGAAGACGAATTGTTCCTCGTCGTGCGCGGCGAGTTGCGCATGCGTTTTCGCGACCGCGACGTCCTCGTGAAGCCCGGCGAGTTTCTGATCGTTCCCAGGACCGTCGAGCATCTCCCGGTCGCCGAGAGCGACGAAGTTTGGGTCGTCCTGTTCGAACCCGCCTCGACCCTGAACACCGGTAACGTCGTCGGCGAGCGCACCGTGACGCAACTCGAACAGCTGTGACGACTTGGCACGACTTCGTCTCACGCGGCATTCCCGGGCGGCTCGAAGCTGCCCGGGCGGGGCTCAATCCCACCGTGATCGCGCGAATGCCAAGTGGTTTCGCCGTGCTCGGCGACTCACAGTTCCTGCCGGGCTACGCGTTGCTGCTCGCCGATCCGCTCGCACCGAGCCTCGAAGACCTCGACGAGCTCGGTCAGACGACTTTCCTGCGTGACATGGCGCGGCTCGGACGGGCGATTCGAGCGGTGACGGGCTGCGCCCGCGTCAACTACGGCATCTACGGCAACACCGACCCTTACCTGCAAGCGCACGTCTGGGCGCGGTACGACTGGGAGGACGCCGAGCGTCGCGCCACGCCCGCGTGGTTCTATCCGCCCGAGGTGCGCTTCGCGCCCGACGCTTTGTTCGACTCGGCGCGGCACGCCGACTTGCTTTTGCAACTTCGAGCGACCTTGAACGAAGAAAACGGCCGCTCGGGCCGTTGATGGTCATTATTATACGGCATGATTCGCCTATCCACAAGCCCTATGCACTGGAAAGCGGACAAAAGTGTGCATAGTGAGGCATGAAGCCTCACGTGCCCATCGGCGCGTTGTCGCGCCACCTGTCCGCCTACCGGCCCTTATTTCGCGATCGTCGTCTCTTCGACGGCTTCACGGCCCTCACCCACGGCATCCTCGCCTCGGGCGGCTTGCGCCTCTCGCAGATCGCGCGGGCCGCGCCTCGAACAACGTGCACCGAGCACGCCGAGCGCCGCTTACGCCGCCTCGTGCACGGCGGCAACGCCCGTGCAGACGTACGCCCCGCTCGCTTGACGCGGGTGTTGACGGAACTCGGCGCTCAGCGGCTGGCGGGCAGTGACGAAGTGCTCGTGATCCTCGACGAGTCGGACCTTCGAAAGCCGCACAGCCACAGAATCGAGCACCTCGACACGGTGCGCTCGCTCGACGACACACTCGTGCACGGCTTCCACACCCTCACTGCACTCGGTATCTCCTCAAGTGGCCCCCGGGCGTTGTTGTACCACACGAGTTTCAGCACGCTCGCCCCTGGATTCAAGAGCAAGAACGCCGAGTACCGAACGGCGGTGAACGCAGTCAAGGATGCGCTGACTGCGCACGGCGTGACGCGCATCTTGTGGGTACTGGACCGTGGCTTCGACGCCTTGGACTTCCTGCGCTTTTTGCA
>NZ_QJSX01000021.1 GCF_003217515.1 Deinococcus yavapaiensis KR-236
GAGACGGCGGAGAATCTCGTGTACGAGGTCATGATTCGACTGATGGTGCGCCGACTGGTCAAAAGTACGTCCTGAGGCTTATCAAACGCACTTTAGTTGTTAGAGGTGTCGTTTTCGCTGGGCAGCGCCGGATATGATCACCACATGGGCCGATCTTAGGGAATCTTAGGTGCGTCAGGCAGCCCCTGGTAGTTTCAGCGCTGAAGAAATGAAGGTGTCGGCGGCGGAACAGGATGAAACAGGATCGCAGGCCATACGCGCCTCAGGTGTTGTCCGGTTGCGCTCGAAACCCTAGCAAAACTTAGCAGCCTCGAGCGGATTGACGCGGGGCGGGCCGTCTTCGAGGAGCGTCACGAGGAAGGCGCGCACCTCGTCGGCTGCGCATCGCTGGAAGGTCAGGGTGAAGGCGTGCGTGGGCGGCTCGAGGAAGCTCTCGGGCGCTGTGCCGTCTTCGTGAATGTGGAAGTCGAAGCCGGGCGGCGTGGATCGACGGGTTAGCGGAGTGATAACGAGCACATGGGCAACGCTAGCGGGTGTACCTGAACGCTGGGGAAAACGCCGGGCGGGAAGCCCCGCGCGCTTTTTGCGGTTTGCAAGCCGTTGCAGACGGGCAAAGAGACAGTACCCTTTCTGAGTACTTATTTGTTGATGGCGTCGGATGCCTTGTGGGTCACCGCCATTCCGGTACTTGCTGTACAGATTTTCCATGATGTTTTCTACGCTCTTCGAACTTTCCCTGTCCGTGAGTAATAGATAATGCCTCCTTTATAACAGGCAGGTTGGGTGAGTGAGAGTTAAGAGTACGCTCAAAAGGTAAACCAAATAACCGGGATGCAACGACCTCCACCCCACGTACGGTCACTTAGTGTGGAGCGAGCAAATAGTGAGACCGCCCCGGCGGAGGTCCGTATGAACCAGGCTCCTGCACGCCGTTCACGCGCTCCCAAGGGTCATCACGTCCCCGCCACCCTCCTCGCCGCCACGCTTGCAGCGAGTGCCTCCACGGTACTTGCGGGGGGAACCGGAGCACCGGTTTCCATGCCGACGCTCGCCCAAACGGCGCCCGGCATCAAGGTCATGTCATCACTCGAAGGCCAAACGACGCTGCCTCTGCGCACCAAGTGGACCGTCACCACCAACCTCTACCCCAACCAAGTCGCGTCCGTCACCTTCCTGATCGACGGGGTGGCCCGCTGGATCGAGAAGATCATTCCGTACTCGTACGCGGACGAGGGGTACCTCATCACCACCTTCCTCAGCCCGGGCCGACACACCTTCACGGCCACCGTGAAAGCCGACGATGGCAGAACCGCCTCCAACACGGTCACCGCCACTGTCAGTAAAACGCCTGCACCACCCGCGGCGCTCGCTGGACGCTGGCGACGCACGGTCCAAGTGGCTGGTGAGCCATCGCTTTCCGGCCCGTGGGACCTCATCTTCGACGATGTCGGCGCGTGGGCGATCGCTCCCGTGAGCAGTGGCGTCGTGGAACAAATCAGTGTGCGGGGCGACGTCATCCAAGTATTCGCGCCCGTTCAGATGGGCTTACCGGAGTTGGGCGTAGCCGCGTATGGTGCGCACGACATTTACGGCACCATCTGCTCCCTGGACGGACCGGAGCAAACGTTCAAGTGGTCCAAGCAGGGCGATCAACTGAAATTGCAGTCCATCAGCGGTGGCTGCGAAGGACGCACGCATCTTTGGGAAGGGACGTGGACGCGCGTGCCATCCTCAGCTCCACGTGGACCACTAATGCCACGAAAGTAAGTCGTTCACTGCAATCGGAAGGGTAGGGAGTTTCCTCCGTGCCCTTCCTAGATCTAGGGCCGTCTTCCGAGGCGCGCAAAGAAGAAAGCGCCCTTCTTGGGCGCTGATAAGGAAAAGATTGCGTGCTATGCGTCGTGAGTCAACTTAATGCGGCGCTCGGTTACCTGCACTTCTCAATTTCTGATGCAGATCGGTCCTTCGTTACTGCGCTCCACCCTCACGTTGCCGTTCGAGTCGATCACCAATGCAAAGCGACCCCTGTCTAGCGTCTTGGTACCGTCACTGCTTGTGAGATGGCCGGTGCCAAGGTCAACGACAGCCAACCTGCCCTCGGGATACCCGTTAACGGTCAGACGAGAGCGGGTCATTCCCGTGTAGGTTGTGCCTGAAGAACCCGTGTATGTACCGCGGAAGAAGACCTGGATGACTATGTGGAATCCGCCGTTGGCATCCTCAAACCGTCGCTCCTCGCCGGTCACATAGGTAGTTCCAGTGACGGTTTCTCCCGTGCAAGGATCCGTGAAGTTTTCCTCTTGAATTCTATCGATCGGGATGACCGTTGGGCCAGCCGCAAAGGCAGTGGTGGCGAAGAAGGCGATAGCAAGAATGCTTCTCTTCATACGAACTCCCTTCTCGATTGTTCTTCGAGGTTTTTAGTGTGCGCTCAAGAAGCGCTCATTAGTTGCAGGACACGTGAAGGTTCTAAGAGACGTGCCTCTACAAGAACCTAATGTTTTTACGGCGCAAGGGACGACCCCCTCTCCCACAGCGTGAATTGCCCTTAGAGGGTGCCAAGGAGGGGTTTGAAGTTCAGACAAAGAGGTTGTTCGCCAACAGAAGGCAAAACGCCCCGGTGTGAAAGCCAAGCAAGGTCGAAGACAACCGCTCCAAATCCCGTCCCAGCCGCCTGAACCTCGACAACCAGTCGCAACTCGTCATTCAAGACCCCAAGACGTACGCATCGAAGCGAACGATCCACCTAGCGCCCGGCACGGTGAGCGTGCTCGAAGCGCACCGTGAGCGACAAGCCCGCGAACGAGCGGCGGCAGGGGAGGCGTATCACGACCAAGGACTCGTCTTCGCCTCGGAAATCGGCAGGTTGACGTACCCGCGCAACCTTGAGCGGGCCTGGTACATGCTCCTCGAGCGCGTGCGGCGAGAGCAAGCACATAAAGCTCGTGATGCTGGGCAAGAGCCGAAGGAAGGCGATCTTCTGCCTAAGATTCGCCTTCACGACCTCCGCCATACGGCCGCCTCGCTCATGGCCCGCAAGGGTGCCAGCTTGAAGATAATCGCGGACGTTCTCGGGCATGAAGACGAAGCGTTCACATCTCGCACGTACATGCACCTCTATGACGAGCAGCGGGACGAAGCGGCACTTGACCTGTCGGATCTGTTCCGGAGGGCGAGCGGGCAGAATTGATACCGTTGTGACACGGTGGTGACAATCGAGGTACTGTGACGGTCGAAACGTCAGAGATTCAAAAAGAAAAACCCCGTCTCTGACGGGGTTTCCTGCTGGTGGGTT
Source organism: Deinococcus yavapaiensis KR-236 (assembly GCF_003217515.1). Lineage (NCBI taxonomy): Bacteria > Thermotogati > Deinococcota > Deinococci > Deinococcales > Deinococcaceae > Deinococcus > Deinococcus yavapaiensis. Next base: position 3,296 of record NZ_QJSX01000021.1, read on the forward strand.
GTGTAGGGCTCGAACCTACGACCCGCTGATTAAAAGTCAGCTGCTCTACCGGCTGAGCTAACAACCCGGAGCACAAGGAGTATAGGGACGCGCATGGAGCGTGTCAACACACCCGCCTGCCAGACCTCGCGTCATGTGACGTTTTGCGGCGGCGAGCGCGATAGACTGGGGTGTGACGTTGAACCGTGTCGTTTTGGCGACTTCGAATGAAGGAAAAATCCGTGAGTTCACCGAGGCGCTCGCGCCGCTCGGGTGGACCCTCGTTCCACTGCCGCGTGTGACGATGCCTCCCGAGGACGGAGCGACGTACGAAGAGAACGCCGCGCTCAAGGCCTGCGCCATTTCGCTGCAGACCGGTCTTCCCGCCATCGCCGATGATTCCGGCTTGGAAGTGACGGCGTTACGAGGCGAACCGGGCGTGTACAGCGCTCGCTTCGGAGGCCGCAAGACGGACGTGGAGCGCAACGTGTACCTGCTGGAGCGCTTACGAGACGCGAAGGCCAAGGACCGCTCGGCGAAGTTCGTGTCCGTCATCGTCCTCGCGTACCCGGACGGCCACTTGGAAACGTACCGAGGAGAAGCGCCGGGTGTCATTTTGGAAGGTCCGCGCGGTGAGGGAGGCTTCGGGTACGACCCTCTCTTCGTACCCGCCGGAAACGACCGGTCTTTCGGTGAGATGAGCGTGGAGGAAAAGCGTCCCCTCTCGCACCGCGGTCGCGCGCTCGGAGCCCTCTTGGACGCCCACAAGAACGGTCCGCCGGAACGAGAGATCATTTCAGTCGAGTGAGCGAAACGGCGACGGGCGGGTCATCGACCCGCCCGTCTTTTCGTGGCGTTACGCGCTTACTGCGTACTTCTGGGATCGAGCACGTCGCGAAGTCCGTCACCGAGCAAGTTGAAGCCCAGCACCGTGAGCAAAATGGCGAGACCCGGGAAGATCATCGTCCATGGAGCGGAAAGGTACACGCCAAGCTGAAAGGCGTCGGCGATCATGGTGCCCCACTCGGGCGCGGGCGGCGTCGCGCCGAGGCCGAGGAAGCCCAACGCGGCGACTTCGATGGTCGCTGTGGCGATGCTGAGGCTTCCCTGCACGATCAGGGGCGTCATGGAGTTCGGCAGGACGTGCCGGAACATCACGCGTGAACTCGTGGCGCCCAGTGCGCCGGCCGCTTGCACGAACTCGCGCTCGCGTATGGACAGCACGACGGAGCGCGCGAGGCGGATGTAGATGGGAATCTGAACGATCGACACAGCGAGCATCGCGCCGTACAGGCGCACGTCGACATTGTGCGAGGCGAGCCATCCGATGAAGCGACCGAACGCGCCGCCCGTGCTGGGATCGCTGGGAATGATCGCCGTGATCATGATGGCCAGGAGGATTCCCGGAAAGCCCAGCATGAGGTCCGAGATGTACCCGATGACGTTGTCGAACCAACCTCCGAAAAAGCCGGACAAGACGCCGAGCAAGGCGCCCGCGATCATCGCGAGCAATGTCGCCACGATGCCGACTTGAAGCGAAATGCGAGCGCCGTGCAGAATGCGCGTCGCGACGTCGCGCCCGAGCTGATCGGTGCCCATGATGTGCTCGGCGCTCGGAGGCTTGAGACGCGTGAGGTAGTTGCGGTCCGTGAGGGGATCGTAGGGACGAATGACCGGGGCGAGCGCGGCGAGCACGACGAACAGCAGCACGATCACCGCGCCGACCTTCGCGGGCGTGCTCTTGCGCATGCGGCGCCAGAAGACGCCTTGGCGCCGCTTCTGGGACGGCGCGGCCGTCGACGTCGGAAGAACTTCGTTCGTCATGAGTAATGAATCCTAGGGTCGAGGAAGGCGTAGCTGAGGTCCACGGCGAGGTTGACCACCGACACGACGAGCGCCGCGAAGATCACGCCTCCTTGAATGACAGGGTAGTCACGATCGAAGATGCCTTGATACAGCCAACTGCCGAGACCGGGCCACGAGAAGATCGTCTCGGTGAGGACAGCGCCCCCGAGAAGCGCTCCGATTTGCAACCCGATGACGGTCACGACGGGCAGCATGGCGTTTCGCAAGGCGTGCCGAACGACGACGCGCGTGCGCGACACGCCCTTCGCGGCGGCCGTTCGGATGTAATCTTGCGACAGGACTTCCAGCATGGCGCTGCGTGTGATGCGCGCGATGATCGCCATGGGAATCGTCCCGAGCGCGACCGAAGGCAAGATGAGGTGGCGAAGCGCTTCCCACGCCACGGCGAACTGACCGCGCAGCAAGCCGTCGAGGACGAACAGCCCCGTGATCGGCTCGATGTTCGAGTCGGTGGAAAGGCGGGCGGACGGCGGCAGCCATTGCAACTTCACGGCGAAGAAGTACGCAAGCAACATCCCCAGCCAAAAGACGGGCATGGACACGCCGACGAGACTGATTGTCATGGCGGCGTTGTCGAGGAACTTGTTGCGATTCAAGGCGGCGATGATGCCGGCGGGCAGTCCGACGAGAATCGCGAAGAGGATCGCGCCGATCGTGAGTTCGAACGTCGCGGGGAAGCGGGTACGCAGATCGTCCACGACGGGAACTTGGCTCTTGATGCCCGCGCCGAGATCACCTCGGGCAATGTCGGCGACGAACTTGCCGAACTGCACGGGGATCGGCTGGTCGAGGCCAAGCTGGGTGCGCAGACGCGCGACGGACTCGGGGGTGGCGCGCTCACCGAGGATGACCGTGGCAGGGTCGCCGGGAATGGCGCGCACGAACGCGAACACCACGAGGGTGATGCCGAGAACGACCAGCAGCGTCCTGAGGACGCGCCGGATCAGAAACGAGGTCAAGCGAGTCTCCTTAAGGGAAACGTCCCTCCCCGAAAAGAGGGGAGGGACGAGACGGGAATGATCAGCGCTTGCCGTCGACGCTGATGGTGTTGAACGGTTCGCTGCCGAGCGGCGACGGCACCCAGCCCTTGACGTAGGTGCGAGCGGCGGCCAGCGGACGCGAGTGCACGATGGGCAGGCGCACGTTCGCTTCGTAGGTGAGCTCGTGGACTTGCGCGTAGAGCTTGGCCTTGTCGGCTTGACTCGTCGCCGAGCGCGCCTTGTCCATGAGTTGCGAGATGTTGGTCGGGTTGAAGCCCGAGTCGGCCGCGGCGTTCGCCGAGCCGTAGTACGCGCTGTAGAAGTTGTCGGGATCGCCGTAGTCGCCGGTCCAGCCGATCATGTACATGTCGAAGCCGGGGTCCTTGTTACGATCGGCGAGGTACTGCGCCCAGTCCTTCGTCTTGAGGTTGACCTTGATGCCGATGGCGCTCAGGTCGGCGGCCATCGCTTCGGCGATGGGCTTGGGCGTCGGGAAGTACGGGCGCGACACGGGCATGTACCACAAGTCGAGCGTGAAGCCGTTCGGGTAGCCCGCGTCGGCGAGCATCTTCTTGGCGCCTGCCGGGTCGAACTTGTAGTCGGCGGGGACGCTCTTCGAGTTCGCCCATCCGAGGGTATCGGGGAGGAACGAGGCGTTCGAGGTGCCCAGGCCGTTCCAGAAGGCTTGCACGATGGCCTTCTTGTTGATCGCCATGGAGATCGCTTCGCGCACCTTGTCGTTCTTGAGGTACTGGTTACGCGTGTTGAGGCTCAAGAAGCCGACGTTGAACGAAGGCTTGAGGACGGCGCGCAGGTTCTTGTCGGCCTTGACCGAGGCGTAAGTGTCGGGCGCGAGGTCGACGGTGAAGTCGATGGTGCCCGCCTTGAGTTCGTTGAGGCGCGCGCTGGGGTCCTTGATGAAGCGGAAGACGAGTTCGTCGACCTTCGGCTTGGCGCCCCAGTAGTTCTTGTTGGCGCTGAGGACGATGCGGTCCCCGGTGCGCCAGCTTTCGAAGGCGAAGGGGCCCGAGCCGACCGCCACGCCGGCGGGCGTGCCGTACTTCGCGCCTTGCTCGCGAATCGCCTTGGGCGAGGCGATGCCGAAGTAGCCTTGCGCCAGCAAATTCGGGAAGGCGGGCACAGGCTGCGTCAAGGTGAAGCGGATGGTGTAGTCGTTGACCTTCTCGGCGCTCTTCACGAGGCTGTTCTTGTCGCCTTTGAAGCCGCCGAACTGCTCGCCGAACGACTCGAACGTGCGGCCTTGGTCACGGTAGCCGTATTGATCCTTGGGATCCCACCAGCGGTTGAAGTTGAACAAGATCGCGTCCGCGTTGACGGTCGTGCCGTCGTGGAACTTCACGTTGCGGCGCAAATTGAACGTCCACTGCGTGAGGTCCGCGTTGGGCTTCCACGACGTGGCGAGGCCGGGCGCGAGGTTCGCGCTGCCGGTCTTGAAGCCGACGATGTAGTCGTAGATTTGTCGGTGGACGATGGTCGAGTTGCCGTCCGTGACGTTGCCGCCCTCGAGGTTGACCGGTTCGCCGCCTGACCCGTACACGAGCGTCGCAGCCGAAGCGCTGCCGAGCATGGCGGTGGCGAGAAGCGCGGTGAGGAATGCCTTCTTCATTCGTCCTCCTGTGAAGTCACTCGCACGTTGCGTTCGGGTGAGTGAAGCTTCGATATTCCTTGAACGTGCAGTGTATCAAAGTTCACACCAAATACAAGGTCTTGCACAAAGACCCGGCATGGTGTAGCGGCGCTTGCAAGAAGAAACGTGCCCCGAGCTTACGCCCGGAGCACGACCGCGTCAAGTTTCACTCTTCGCCGAGATACGCCTTGCGTACACTTTCGTCACGCGCGATGTCGGCGGCGTCGCCCGACAAACGAATCTCGCCCGTTTGCAAGACGTACGCTCGCTGAGCCACCGACAAGGCCATGGACGCGTTTTGCTCCACGAGCAGAATCGTCGTGCCCCGCTCCTTGTTGAGTCGCTGCACGATGTCGAAGATGGTTTCGACGAACTTCGGCGACAATCCCATCGACGGCTCGTCGAGCAAAAGCACCTTCGGATCGACCATGAGGGCACGCCCGATGGCGAGCATCTGCTGCTCGCCGCCCGACAGCGTCCCGCCGAGCTGGCTTTCGCGTTCCTTGAGGCGCGGGAAAAGCTGGAACACCTCTTCCATGCGGCTCGCCGTGAGCTTGCGATCCGTCACGCGGTACGCGCCGATGTCGAGGTTCTCGCGCACCGTGAGCTGTCCGAAGATGCGCCGACCTTCGGGCACGTGACTCATCCCGAGCGCCGTGATGTCGTGCGCCGGCATGCCGACGATGTTCTTGCCCGCCAACGTCACGTTGCCCACCTTGGGTCTCAGCATGCCCGACAGCGTGCGCAGCGTCGTCGTCTTGCCCGCTCCGTTGCCGCCGATGAGCGCGACCACTTCGCCTTCGCCTACCGTCAGATCGATGCCCTTGAGCGCGTGGATCTGCCCGTAGTACGTATGGACGCCCTGAACTTCGAGCATCACAGCGCTTCCTTTCCGTACTCTCCCGCCGCCGCGCCGCGCCCGAGGTACGCTTCCATGACGCGCGGATCGTTCCGTACCTGGTGAGGCAGACCTTCGGCGATCTTCGTGCCGTAGTCGAGCACGGTGATCTGCTCGCTGAGGGTCATGACGAGGCGCATGTCGTGCTCGATCAACACGATCGTGATGCCGAGCTCGTCGCGAATTCGGCGAATGAGACTCTTGAGATCTTCGGTTTCACGCGGATTCATTCCGGCGGCCGGCTCGTCGAGCAGCAGCAGCTTGGGGTCGGTCGCGAGCGCCCGAGCGATTTCCAGGCGGCGCTGGTCGCCGTACGGCAAGTTGGTGGCGTACTCGTTGCGGTAACGATCGAGTCCGACGAACTGCAGCAACTCACGGCCACGCGCGCGCGCCTGGCGTTCGTCTTCGTGAAAGCGGCGGTTGTGCAGCAAGGCGTCCACGAACGACGACTTCATGCGAGGATGGCGGCCGACGAGCAGATTCTCCTCGACCGTCATCGCTCCGAACAGACGAATGTTCTGGAACGTGCGCGCGATGCCCGCCGCCGTCACTTGATCCGGTCTGAGGCCCACGAGGTCACGTCCGTCGAGGGTGACGACCCCGTTGTCGGGCTTGTAGATGCCCGTCACCATGTTGAAGAACGTCGTCTTGCCCGCGCCGTTCGGGCCGATCACGGACGCGATGCGCCGACCGGGCACTTCGAGGTCCACGGCGTTCACGGCGAGCAGACCGCCGAACGTCTTCGTGAGGTTCTTGACCGACAGCATTACTTCTCTCCTCCCGTGCGGTCGTTTTCTTCGCGCGTAGCGAGGCCGGGCGAGCGCGAGTCCGTGCCGATGTTTCGACCCGTCGTGAGGGCGCCGTCGTTCGCGTGCCGCTCGGCGTTGTCCCCGAGCGAGTCCACCGCTCCGACCGCGCCGTCGCCCTCATGCATTTCGATTTTACGGCGCACGTTCGGCAAGAGACCTTCGGGGCGGAAGAGCATCATAAGCACCAAGATGATGCCGAACACGAGCCGCTGATACTGCGCGGGATCGAGGGTGGCGTTGAGGCCGCCCGGAAAGGCCCCTTGAATCTGCTCGCTTAGAGCGGGCAGGAGATTGAGGTTGAGCAGCGTCACGACCGTCGCCCCGAGGATCACGCCGGGAATAGAGCCCATGCCGCCGAGAATCACCATCGACAGCACGCCGATCGATTGGAAGAAGTTGAACGACTCGGGCGAGATGAACTGCTGCTTGGCGGCGAACACGACGCCCATGATGCCGGCGAACGAGGCGCCCGACGCGAACGCCAGCAGCTTCGTGCGCACGAGGGGAATGCCCATCGCTTGCGCGGCCACCTCGTCTTCGCGAATGGCGATCCACGCGCGGCCGATGCGCGACCGGTCGAGTCGCATGTTCACGATGATCACGAGGAGAATGATCAACAGCACGAGAAAGTACAAGAAGAAGAGGTTGAACTGCTCGGGCGCGAAGCCGAGGGAATTCGCGATGGAATTCAAGATCGGCACGGGCGCACTGCCGATCGGGGTGATGCCTTGCGAGCCGTTCGTGTACTTCGTGAGGTTCGTGGCGAGGACGCGAATGACTTCACCAAGGCCGAGCGTCACGATGGCGAGGTAGTCGCCTCGCAACTTCAGCACGGGCAGACCGATCACGATTCCGACGATGGCGGCCGCCGCGATGGCGAGAATCAAGAAAAGCCAAAAGAGGTTCGGGTTGACGCTCGACAGCCCGGCATTTCCCAGGATACGGCCGATTTGCGGCGAAGCGAAGATGCCCCACAAGTAGGCGCCCACCGCGAAGAAGGCGACGTAGCCGAGGTCGAGCAGACCCGCGAGCCCGACGACGATGTTGAGGCCGAGGGCGAGCGCCGCGAAGATACTGATTTGAATCGCGAGGTCGAAGATGCCGGTGTTCTGCCGCCCGACGAGGGGCAGCACGACGATCAAGCTCCCGAGGGCCACGACGAGCCTCGCCCACGGCGCGGCTCGCCATTGAAATGCGAACAGCAAATTCGCGAGGAACAGCACCAGCAAGCCCGACTGCAGCACGGCAGGCAAGTTCTTCTCGAAGACGAGCATCAAGAAACTGGTGATGGCCGCGTAGCCGACGAGCAGCCACGTGCGGTCCGAACGAGGAGAGGGTCGAAGAGCGGCCGTCATACTTTCTCCGTGTTGCCGCGGCCCAACAGGCCTTGCGGCTTGAGCATGAGAATCAGGATGAGCGCGAGGAAGGCGCCGATGTCCTTGTACTCCGCCCCGATCGCCTGCAGAAACGACAGCGGTTGGAACAGCGAGCCGAAGATCGAAATGATTCCGAGGAAGTTCTCCAAAAGGCCGAGCACGAGTCCGCCGAGCACCGCGCCTGGAATCGAGCCGATGCCGCCGAGCACCGCCGCCGTGAAGGCCTTGATGCCGGGAATGATGCCGCTGTAGGCGTTCACCGTTCCGAACTGCAGCCCGAACATCACGCCGCCCACCCCGCCGAGCGCTCCGCCGATGAGGAAGGTCAAGGCGATCATTCGGTTCGCGTCGATGCCCATCAGTCCGGCCGTCGTACGATCTTGTGCGACCGCGCGAATGGCGCGTCCGACCCGGGTGCGGTTGACGAGGTAATTCAAGAACGCCAGCATCAAGAGCGCGATGACGACGATCAAGATGTCCTTGACGCTGAGACGCACCCCGAGCGACGTCACGAACGCGGGCAGGCTCAACTGGGAGTTGAACTCGGTGGGCAACTCGTACACGAGGTTGAAGCGGCCTTGCGTGCCTTCCAGGAACTTCAAAAGGTCTTGCAAAATCAGCGAGACGCCGATCGCCGTGATGAGCGGTACGAGGCGAGGCGCGCCGCGCAGCGGACGGTAAGCGAGGCGTTCGATCACCACGTTGAGAACGCCTGCGACGAGCATCGCCGCGAAGAGTGCGATCAAAAGCTTGAGGTAGGCGTTCAGCGCGACGGGCGCGAGGATGCGAAACGCTTCGAAGCCGACGACCGCGCCCGTGACGAACACCTCGGAGTGCGCGAAGTTGATGAGTTGCAGCACCCCGTACACCATCGTGTACCCGAGCGCGATGATCGCGTACACGAAGCCCAGGGTGAGGCCCGTCACGAGCACTTGGACGAGCAATGGTCCGACGATATCCACGAATCTCCCTTCCGTTCCTACGACGAACTCCGCTCGACGAGGACGTTCGAACGGAGTCTTACTCGAAAAGGGCCGAGCGCGCGGCTCGGCCCTCGACTACACGTTCAAGCTGTTTACGACCCGGTGGGACGATCAGCGACGCGGAGGCTCGACCGTGAGTTCGGCGGCGACGCGCGTCGAGAGGTTGGGGCGCACTTCGACGATGTACATCGTCGCGCTTTGACGATCGCCGACCGAGTTGAAGCGCAGGCTGCCCGAGAGCAGGCCGGTCGCGTTGATGCCGCGAATCGCCGTTTGCACTTGAGCGCGCGTCGGGAGCTTGTTGCCGTTGCTGCGAATGGCGTTGAGGACGCCTTGCAAAACGACCTTGGCAGAATCGTAGCCGTTCGCGCCGAAGCCTTGCGCGTCGGTGTTGAACGTCTTCTTGTACAGCGCGGCGAAGCTACGCGCGGTCGGCAGCTCGGAAAGCGGCGCGGCCACCGTCGTGAAGAGCGCGCCCGCGGCGGCGCTGCCGGCGATGCGTTGCAAGTCGGTGGAGTCCCATCCGTCGCCGCCCATGACCTTGGCCTTCACGCCCGCGTCACGCAGTTGCTTGATGAACACGCCCGCTTGGTCGTAGATCGAGCCGAAGTAGATGACGTCGGGGTTGAGCGCGCGGATCTTGATGATGAGAGGCTGGAAGTTGTTCTTTTCTTCCGTGCCTTCCGAGCCGAGCACACGCACGCCGTTGGCCTTGAGGTACTTCTCGACTTCGGCCGACAGACCTTCGCCGTACGCCGTCTTGTCGTTGAGGACGTACGCCGTCTTGGCCTTGAGGGTCTGGATGATGTAACGGCCGGCGGCCGGACCTTGTGCGTCGTCGCGCGCGACGATGCGGTTCATGTTCTTCAGGGCGCGGTCGGTGACGGCGTTGGCCGTGTTGGCGGGCGAAACCATGGCGACGTTGGCGGGCGCGAGGACTTCCGACGCGGGAATCGCGACGCCCGAGTTCAGGGTGCCGACGACGGCGAGGATGTCACGATCGGCCGCGATGCGGCGAGCGCTCGCGGTGCCCGTGGCGGGTTCGGCTTGGTCGTCGTACGCGACGAGTTGCAAGTTGAAGCCGAGGTTCGCGAAGCGCTGACGGTACTCGTTGAGGGCGAGTTGCGCGCCGTTGCGGATTTGCGTGCCGAGGTTCGATTGACCGCCCGACAGGGGGCTGAGCGTCGCGATCTTGATCGTTTGACGCGTCTGGGCCAGCGAGGAGCCGAGCGACAACGCGCCGACGAGGGCGAGGGTGATTGCACCAATTCTCTTCATACGTCCTCCACTTGACAGAGGCGCCAAGCGCCAGTTTGAGATTTGCGTCATTCTATGGGCGCCTTTAGCGCTTGTCAATAAAATCCTGACGAGGGTCACAAATAGCCGATTGTGGCCAAATTCATACTTCGCCGAGATAACGCTCTACTTCCCAAGGATGAACTTCCGCCGAGTAGGCGTTCCACTCGGCGCGCTTCGCCGCGATGAAGTGGTCCACGACGTGCTCGCCGAGCGCGGCACGCAGCACCTCGTCCTTCTCCAATTCCTCGACCGCCTCGCCGAGGTTGGCGGGCAGATTTCGAATGCGGTGGGCTCGACGCTCGCGCACCGTCATCTTGTAGATGTTGCGCTGAATGGGCGGCGGCGGCTCGGTCTGCTCCTCGATGCCGTGCAGTCCCGCCGCCAGCATCGCCGCGAGGGCGAGATACGGATTGCACGCCGGGTCGGGCAAGCGCAACTCGGCGCGGGTGCTCACTCCGCGCTTGGCGGGAACGCGAATCATCGCCGATCGGTTCGACGTGCTCCACGCGGCCGTCGTCGGCGCTTCGAAACCTGGCACGAGACGCTTGTACGAGTTCACGAGCGGATTGGTGATCGCGCACAAGCCCGGCGCGTGCTCCAAGAGTCCCCCGATGAAGCGCATCGCCACGTCCGACAGGCCGTGCTCGCCGCCCTCCTCGTAAAAGGCGTTGCGGCCGTCTTTGAACAGTGACAAGTGCACGTGCATGCCGCTTCCGGCGAGGCGTCCGACCGGCTTGGGCATGAACGACGCGTGCAAGCCGTATTCCAACGCGACGCGCTTCACGACGAACTTGAACGTGCAGATGTTGTCGGCCGTGCGCAAGGCGTCGGTGTAACGAAAGTCGATTTCGTGCTGACCGGGCGCGACTTCGTGGTGTGCCGCCTCGATCTCGAAGCCGAGCCCCACCAAGACGTTCGTGATCTCGCGCCGCAGCCGCTCTCCTCGGTCGATGGGCGCGAGGTCGAAGTAGCCCGCGTGGTCGTTGGTGATGGTCGTCGGTCGTCCCGCCGCGTCGCGCTCGAACAAGAAGAACTCGGGCTCGGGGCCCGCGAACATCTCGAAGCCTGCCTGCTTGGCCCGCTCGATTTGGCGGCGCAGCACGAAGCGCGGGTCGCCTTCGAACGGCTCTCCGCCGGGCAAGGCGACGTCGCAGATGACGCGCGCCACGCGGCCGCGCTGCCCTTCCACCTCCGAGAAGGTCGGCAGCACCAGAAACGTCGAAAAGTCGGGCTTCAGCAGCATGTCGGACTCCTCGATGCGCGTGAAACCCTCGATGGACGATCCGTCGAACATGATCTCCCCGGCGAGCGCCTTCTCGAACTGAGAGGCAGGCACCTCGACGTTTTTCACGAAGCCGAGGATGTCGGTGAATTGAAGGCGCAGGAATCGCACGTCGCCGGACGTGAGTCGCGCGAGGATCTCGCTTTTGGTCATGCTCATGCTCGCCCTTGAGCTTAGCTCAGCGAAGCGTCTTTGAGCGTTGTGCACTCTCGAAGAGGCGAGCGTGGTGTTACCATTTGCTCAGCATGTTGAACTTCCTGCGGCGTCCCGCCGTTACAGAGGAAGAGCTGGTGGAAGCCCTCGCCGAGTGTGGTCTGGACGGCACTTCGCACATCGTCGCGCACGCCTCGCTGCGCGCCTTCGGCTTCGTGGAGGGCGGCGCGCCCGCCATGATCCGGGCGCTTCGCACGGCCGCCGCGACCGTCGTCATGCCTGCCTTCAGCTACTACACCTTGGTGTGGCCCGAGGAAGGGCGCCAACCCGACTGGCCTCGTCCCGCGCCACCTCCCGGCGCGGGGTTCGGGCGTTTCACGCGGGTGAGCAGCGACATCGGGCGCGTGCCGCAAACGCTCGTCGACGACCCGTCGACGCTCCGCTCCTTCCACCCGGCTCTGAGCTTCGTCGCAGTCGGCGACCAAGCCAAGGAGATTCTCGACGCGCAGACGCTCGAAGCGCCGTACGCGCCGATCGGAAAACTGTACGACCTCGACGGTCACACGGTGCTGCTCGGCGTGGACCACCGCAGCAACACCACCGTCCACTACGGCGAGTACCTCGCCGGGATGCCGCTGCTCGACCGTTACGTGATGGTGAACGGCAAGGTGCGCAAGACGAGCTTCCCGAATTGCTCGGCGGACTTCGGCCGCATCGCCTCGAACATCGAAGGTCGGGTCGCGCACGTCGGGCGCGGCAAGATCAGCGTCTTCGAAGTGCGCGAACTCGTCGACCGTACCGTCGAGCTGCTGTCGCACGATCCGGAAGCGCTGTTGTGCACCTATCCCGGCTGCCGCTGCCAAGCCGTGCGAACGCTCGTACGCAAGCACGGCCTCACGCCGCGCCCACACGTCAACGTCAACGCTTGAAGTCGGGAAGCTTCTTGTCGCTGGAGTGGCCCGGCTTCACATTGAGGTCGGGCCGCACGAAGTGAACGGCGTGGTTCGCCGCGACGCCGCCCTGCGCAAAACCTGCCGCGAGCAACTTCAAGTCGCCTCCGTTCGACGAGAGGTCGCCCGCGACGAACACGCCCGGCAAGTTCGTCGCGCCGCTCGCGTCCGCGACGACGTACTCGCCCGTCCAAGCGAGGTTCCAGCTCGACAGGGGAGACAAGTCGGGCAGGTAGCCGTTCAGCACGAACGTCGCGTCGAACGCCCCGAGATCGGCGAGGTCCGAAGGAGCGCGCACGTCGAGCTTCGAGAGCGCGGCGAGCTGCTCGGGCGTCCCTCGAAAGAGGGCTCGGCGGTGTCCGAGCAGGACGTGAGCACCCGCGTCGTGCAAGGCGAGCGCCAGCGTCGCGGCTTGCGGTACGCCTCCGAACACGAGGACTCGCTTGCCCGCGAGGCTCGTCACGTCGGTCGGCACCTCGTCGTTTCGAGGCCGCAACGCGCCGATGCCCGCCGAGAGAATCACGGCGCTCGCCGTGTACGACGCGACGTTCGTCGTGACCGTCCACGCGCCTTCCGAGCGCTCCAACTTCGTCGCGACGCTTTGGAGTTCGACGGCCGGATCGAAGCGTGACAGTTGCTTCACCAGCTTCTCGACGAGGTCGGCGGCGCGCACGGCGGGAAAGCCCGGAGCGTCGTACACGAACTTCTCGGGGTAGAGCGCCGCGAGTTGACCGCCGAGTTCCGGGCGCGCCTCCACGATCCTCACGGTGAGGCCGCGCAAGGCGACGTAGAAGGCGGCGTACAGCCCGACCGGTCCGCCTCCCACGATCAACACGTCCGAATGGGGGTTCGACACGCGAGAATCCTGTCGAATCAAGCGGAGGTCGATTGTTCCCTTTGCCGCTCGCGGTGCGTGCGAATCAGGTCGAGGAGTTCGTCGCGTCGCACGACCTTCACGCGCGGACGGCCCTGCGAGTCTCCGCGCGTCTTCTCGTGCGCGTCGAGCGCGAGCCATTCGTGCAGAGTCACGAAGTCCACGGCCTTCGACTTGAGAAAGTCCGTGACGGCCTCGGGCTTCGGCTCCTCGGCGAGCGGAAGCCGCTCGAGGTCTTCGAGCAAGAGCTTCACGGTCGCGACCGAGTCGGCCTTGTTCGTGCCGATCACGCCGCTCGGGCCGCGCTTGATCCAGCCCGCGACGTACTCGCCGACGCTCGGTTGTCCGTCCGCGAACACGCGACCTCCGTCGTTCGGAATGATCCCTTTGCGGGCGTCGAACGGCACGCCCGGCAGTGGCACACCTTTGTAGCCGACCGAGCGCAGCACCAACTGCACGTCGAGCGTCTCGAACTCGCCCGTGCCGACGGCGTTGCCGTTCTCGTCGAGTTTGTTGCGCTCGATCTTGAGCCCCTCGACCTGCTCGGTGCCGAACGCCTCGACGGGCGAGACGAAGAAGCGCAGGTGGATGCGGCGCGTCTTGCCGCTTGGCGTTCGCCGCGCGAATTCCTGCAAGACTTCGACGTTCTTTTTCACGATGTTGTCGGTGACGCCCGCGAGTTCCTCGTCGCTCACCGCGACTTCTTCGGGCTTCACGATGACGTCCGCGTCTTCGAGTTCGCCGAGTTCGCGTAGCTCCTTCGTCGTGAACTTCGCTTGCAGCGGTCCGCGGCGACCGAGAACGTAGATGTCGGTGACGTGGTTTCGTTCGAGCGCGTCGAGGGCGTGATCGGCAATGTCGGTCACCCGCAGTTCGGCGACGGTCTTCGCGAGGATGCGCGTGACGTCCACGGCGACGTTCCCCACTCCGACGACGGCCACTCCCCTGGCCGTCAGCACCATCTGGCGCGCTTCGGCGTCGGGATGGCCGTTGTACCAAGCGACGAACTCGGTCGCGGACATGGAGCCTTCGAGCCGTTCGCCGGGAATTCCGAGGTTACGGTCCGACGAGGCGCCGACGGCGTACACCACCGCGTCGTAGAAGCGGTTCAAGTCTTCTCGCGTGAGGTCGCGCCCGAACTCCACGTGGCCGAGGAAACGCACGCGAGCGTCCTCCAAGATCTTTTGGTACTGCGTCGTGACGCTTTTGATCTTCTGGTGGTCGGGCGCCACGCCGTAGCGCACGAGACCGTAAGGCGTGGCGAGCCGATCGAACACGTCGACGCTGACGGGCACGTCGCCTTGCTTGAGAAGGGCCTCGGCGGCGTAGAGCCCGCTCGGTCCCGACCCGATCACGGCGACGCGCAAAGGACGATCCGAAGTGAAAGGATGCGACATGACCGGTAGTTTAGTGTGCTGAGTACGCATCGGAAAAGGACTTGTCTGATTTTGCGCCGTCCGCCTCGTCAAAAGGCGGTTCGTTCGCGTTCTCGCATCAAGGCGAGGCTTTCCGAGATGCGCGACCGAGCGCCGGAACGACGAAGCCCGCCCTCCAATTCGGAGGGCGGGCTGGACGTGGACGGATTACTCGGCGGCGATGCGCTTGAGGGCTTGCGGGTCGCGCAAGGTGATTTTGCCGTAGCCGGCGCTGATAACGCCTTCGCGCGACAATTCCCCGACGACCTTCGTGACCGTTTCGCGGACCGAGCCGACGGCGGCGGCGAGTTCGTCGTGCGTGGCGTAGATCATCGTCTCGCCGCTTTGCAGCTTCGTGGCGAGGGCCGTGTCGGCGAGCTCGAGCAGTTCGGCGGCGATGCGCGAGCGCAAGCGCTTGCCGACGAGGCGGTAGATGCTTTCGTAGGCGCGGTCGAGCATCTTGACGAGGTGCGTCGTGACTTCGAGGTTGTCCTCGGCGCCCATGAGCGCGGGATTAATCACGTCGACGGTGGAGTCCGTGACGGCCTCGGCGAAGTACGAGCGTTCCAGACCGGTCAGAGCTTCCTCACCGAAGAACTCGCCCGGCTTGACGTAGCGGAGGGTGAGGCCGTTTCCTTCGTCGTCCATGGTGTGGATGCGAACGAGGCCGGATTGAACGCGGTAGAGCATATCGCTCTTGCCAGGGTAGAGAATCACGGCACCGGGACGGTGGGTGACGGTATCGACGAATGTTTTTTGTGCAAGCATGTGCTCGCCTCCTTGGGCAGCGGCTTGCTGGGCCGCGTGAGCGCTTGTTCGGGGGTGTTGGGCCCTTCCCAACCTTGATCACAGTGTACACCTAAATCACAGTTTTGTAAACAAAAAGGTTTTTTTAAGTACTACTCACGTCACAATGGTCAATCTTCACGCTGCGGGCGTCGAATGTTGTAAAAAGCGTTTTCTGCGCGCGTCAGGTTCTTCAACCTTTCTACAGTTCCTCACGAAAACGTGAGGACGGGCACCCGGCCCGTCCTCACGCGAACTTGAAATCCCAGCGAGGCTTACAGCGCCTCTTCCTTCTTGATCGGGAAGGCGCTGATGACCTTGTCGCCTTCGGACACGTTGATCACCTTCACGCCTTGCGCGTTGCGACCCGTGACGCGAATGTCCTCGACATGCGTGCGAATCACGGTGCCCTTCTCGGTCAGCACCATCAACTCCTCGTCGCCGCGCACGAGCCCGAGCGTGACGAGGCAGCCCGTCTTCTCGGTCACGGCGAGGGTGATGACGCCTTGGCCGCCGCGGCCCTTGGCCGGGTAGTCCGAGATCGGCGTGCGCTTGCCGAGACCGCACTCGCTGACCGCCAGCAACTCCGTGTCGCCATCGGCGGGCGCGAGCGCCATGCTCACGACCTTGTCGGCGTCACGCAGACGAATGCCGATCACGCCCTGCGTCGCACGGCCCGTGTCGCGCACATCGCCCGCTTCGAAGCGAAGCGCTTGTCCGTCCGCCGTCGCGAGGACGATGTGTTCGCCGTCGCGGACGATGCCGACCGAGATCAGCTCGTCGCCTTCCACGAGATTCAGGGCGATCAGGCCCGCCGACGTGATGTTGGAGTACTCGGCGATGCTCGTCTTCTTGATGATGCCGCGCTTCGTGGCGAACACGAAGCAGCCTTCCTGATCGAAGTCCTTGATCGCGAGGACCGACGCGATGTTCTCGCCGTCACGCAATCCCTTGAAGAGGTTGCGGATGTGCGTGCCCTTCGCGTCGCGCGCCGCCTCGGGAATGTCGTAGATCTTCTCGTGGAAGACGCGCCCCTGGTCGGTGAAGAACAGCAGGTAGTCGTGCGTGCTGCCCACCATCACGCGCACCGAGACGTCCTCTTCGCGAAGCTTGCCGCCGTTCGCGCCGCGTCCACCGCGCTTTTGCTCACGGTACGCGTCGAGGCGCGTGCGCTTGAGGTATCCCGCGCGCGTCATCGTGATGACCATGTCCTCGACGGCGATGAGGTCTTCTTTGTTGATGTCGTCGTCGAGGACCGTGATGGTGCTGCGGCGCTCGTCGGCGTACTTGTCACGCACCTGGCGAATTTCCTTCTTGATCTCGTTCCACAACTTGCGCGTGTCGCCGAGGATGCCGCGCAGACGTTCGATCAAGATGCCCAACTCGGCGAGCTCCGCCACGATCTTTTCACGCTCGAGGCCCGTGAGGCGCTGCAGGCGCATGTCGAGAATCGCCGCCGCTTGCGCGTCGCTGAGCTCGAAGCGCGCCATGAGGCCGTCCTTGGCTTCGGCCGTCGTCCGAGAACGG
This sequence comes from Deinococcus yavapaiensis KR-236, assembly GCF_003217515.1. Lineage (NCBI taxonomy): Bacteria > Thermotogati > Deinococcota > Deinococci > Deinococcales > Deinococcaceae > Deinococcus > Deinococcus yavapaiensis. The sequence continues at coordinate 20,121 of NZ_QJSX01000021.1, forward strand.
CGAATGAGCGCGATGACCTCGTCGATGTGGTCGAGCGCCTTGAGCACCCCTTCGAGGATGTGAGCGCGCGCTTCGGCCTTGTCGAGTTCGTACTGCGTGCGGCGCGTCACGACGTCCGCGCGGTGGTCCAAGAACAACTGCATCGTGTCCTTGAGGGGCAGCACGCGCGGTTCGCCCTTCACGATGGCGAGATTGATGACCGTGAAGGTGCTTTGCAGTTGCGTGTACTTGTACAACTGGTTGAGGACGAGGGTCGGAATGGCGCCGCGCTTGAGCTCCACGACGATGCGCACGGGCTCCTTGCGGTCCGACTCGTCGCGCAGATTCGAGATGTCGGGAATCTTGCCCGACTTGAACATCGCCGCGATCGTGGTGATCAGCGACGTCTTGTTCACCTGGTACGGAATCTCGGAGATGATGATCTGGTGGCGGCCGTTGCGCTCCTCAATGCGGGCCTTGCCGCGCACGCGCAAGCTGGAGTGGCCCGTCGCGTACGCTTCGCGAATGCCCGCCTTGCCGACACGACCTCCGGTGGGGAAGTCGGGGCCGGGCACATACGTCATGAGCTCGTCGAGGGTGAGGTGCGGATTGTCGATGAGGGCCAAAAGGCCCGAGGCGATTTCGCCGAGGTTGTGCGGCGGAATGTTCGTGCTCATGCCGACCGCGATGCCCGTCGCGCCGTTCACGAGGAGGTTCGGCACCGCCGAGGGCAGCACCGTGGGTTCCTGCGTCGTGTCGTCGTAGTTCGGCTTGAGGTCGACGGTGTCCTTCTCGATGTCGGCCAGGACCTCCTCGGCGATCTTCGTCATGCGCGCTTCCGTATAGCGCATGGCGGCGGGCGGATCGCCGTCGATGGAGCCGAAGTTCCCCTGACCGTCCACGAGCGGGTAGCGCACGTTCCACCACTGCGCGAGGCGGACCATCGCGTCGTAGATGGCCGAGTCGCCGTGCGGGTGGTAGTGCTTCATCACCTCGCCGACGGTCGCAGCGGATTTGGCGTGCTTGTGGTTGCTGGCGAGCCCTTCTTGCAGCATCGCGTAGAGAATGCGGCGTTGCACGGGCTTGAGGCCGTCACGAACGTCGGGAAGCGCGCGGTCCACGATGACGGACATCGCGTAGTTGATGAAATTCGTCTTGACTTCGTTGGTGATATCGACGGGTAAAACGTTCGTCACTGGGCCTCCAGGCTCGGAGCTGAGCTTGCGAAAAGCGCTTGAAAAAGCGTGACCGCCGAGCTTCTCGGTCACGCCCGCGCGACTGCGGAAGTGGTCGCGCTGAACCCTCGTATTGTACCACGAACAGGTTGCTTTATGTTATTGGCGTAACAACGCGGGCGCGGCGCAGCACGAGCGCGAACTCCTCAATTCAACGTCCGCTTCGGCACCCACATCGCCAAGGCCTCGAAACGGTCCGCGAGGGTCGGAGCGCGCAGAATCTCCTCGCGCTGCTCGCTCGAAAGTGGAAGCAGGGCCGTGCAGTACGTCGCCAGCAACAGCGGATCGCCCGGAGCGCTTTCGCGCACACGCTCCTCCTCGGCGCGGTGGGCGCGCATGACGCCTTCGAGAACCTTGCGCGACAAGACGTCCACGACCGCCTTGTCGCCTTCCTCGAGCGGAAGGGTGCGAATGTAGGCGCTGAGGTAAGGATGGGTCGTGTCGAACGCCGTGACTTCGAAGCGCTCCCCCCCGACGACCAAGATGGACGCCGTGCCGTCCTCGTGATCGATCACTTCGCGCAGGTGCGCGAGGGTACCGACGAGACCCACGCGCGACTCGAAGTCCGAGCGAGCCTCGTCGGCGGGCAAGAGGCGAGTGATGCCGAACGGTTCACCCGACGCGCGTACGCGAGCGAGAAGAGCGCGGTAACGCGGCTCGAAAATGTACAGCGGCAAGACCAAGCCCGGCAGCAATACCACGTTCGGCAGCGGAAAGAGCGGCAGGGACATGCGCTCATGCTGCTGCTCGGAAGTGACCGTCACATCACTCGAGGCTACAAACACGTCCATCTTTAAAGCTTTCAGAGCCCATTTTTCCGGCGGCGCGTACGTTTTGGCGCGGGCGGTGGCGGAGCGCCCCATCCGGAAAGTCGTTCGGGCGTCACGCCGAGCTTCAAGAGCGTCGCCGAGTCCTGCGGCGAGAGGCTCGCCGATTCGAACAAGTCGGGGCGGCGCTTCCAAGTGCGCGCCAACGCTTCGTCACGCCGCCAACGCGCGATACGGGCGTGATCGCCCGACAGCAGCACCTCGGGCACCTCTTGGCCTTGAAATTCGGGCGGACGCGTGAACTCCGGGTAGTCCAGGAGGCCGCTCGAAAACGAATCGTCGCGGTGCGACGCCTCGTCGCCGATGACGCCCGGCACGAGCCGAGCGACGGACTCCAACAAGCAGGCCGCCGCCGCCTCGCCGCCCATCATTACGAAGTCGCCGAGACTGATCTCGCGCGTTGCCAACGACTCCACCCGCGCGTCGAAGCCCTCGTAGCGCCCGCACAAAATCGCGACGTGCTCTTTGAGGGCGAGCTCTTCGGCCGTGCGCTGCGTGAAGCGCTCTCCCGCGGGCGTCAGCAAAATCACCTCGTCGGGCGTTCCGATCGACGCCAAGGCGCGCGCCGCGACGTCCACGCGAATCACCATGCCCGCCCCGCCGCCGTACGGGGTGTCATCCACCTTGCGGTGACGGTTGCCGCTGAAGTCGCGCAAGTCCACGACCTCGAAGCTCAGCAAGCCTTTCTCGGCGGCCTTGCCCAAAAGCGCTTCACGCGTCCAGGGGCGGACGAGGTCGGGAAAGAGCGTCAAAAGCGAGAACTTCATTCGTCCGCGTCGTCTCCCAAAAGGCCCGGCGGCGCGTCCAGCACCACTTCGCGTCCGCGCCGCACCTCCACGTAGGGAGCTTGCAGCGGCACGAACGACTCGCCGCGCGCGTGCCGCACCACCAAGAGGTCCTGCGCGCCCGCGTCTTGCACGTCACGAACCTCGCCGATCGTCTCTCCGCCCGGCGTCACGACCTTCATCCCTCGAAGCTCGTGGTAGTAGTACTCGTCCTCGGGCAGCGCGGGCAGCTCCGACTCGCTGGCGAACACGTCCTTTTCGCGCAAACGCTCGGCGCTTTCGCGCGACTCCACGCCGCCGAAGAACACCACGAGCCCGGGACCGTGCTGCTGAATGTCCTTCACGCGCAGCCAGCCCGCGCCGTCCACGTACAGGCGTTGCACGGCCAGCAGCTGATCGGCGCTGCCGATCACGAAGAGCTTCACGCCGCCCGACACGCCTTGCGGTCCCAGCAACCGCCCGACACGAATGAGATCCGGATTCGTCACGCGATCTTAGCGCTCCCCGCGCGGCGAATCGAGATCCACCGTGAGACGCTCGCGCGGATCCGACGCCACGCGTACGACCGTACGGATCGCTTGAATGACGCGCCCGCCTCGCCCGATGACGCGGCCCTCCTCGCCGGGCGCCACGTGGATGAGGAGCGTCTGGCCGCGTCTCGAGACGCGAACGAGCGACGGCTGGTCCACCACGCTCTGAGCGAGGTACAAGGCGACATCCGCAGGATCAGTCTTCATGGACCACAGTCTAGCGGTCTTTGCCCGACCGCTGCCTCACCGAGCGTGGTTGGCGAGCATGCGCTCGTACAACCGGCCGTACAGTCCCGCCGCCTTCGTCCACGAGAAGTCGAGCTTCATGCCCGCCTCGGCGCGCGACTTCCACTCGCCCGACTCGTCGAAGCACTTGCGCGCGCTGCGCAGCGCGCGCAGCAACGCCGTCGCCGACGCTTTCTGGAAGCGGAAGCCGACGTCTTTGGGTACGGAGTCGCGCAGACCGCCCGTGTCGCGTACGATCGGCGGAGTGCCGTAGCGCAGGGCGATCATCTGCGAAAGGCCGCACGGCTCGAAGCGGCTCGGCATCACGAACGCGTCGGAGCCCGCGTAGATTCGGTGCGCGAACGGCTCGTTCATGCCGCGCACGAAACGCACGCCCTCGCCGTCCCACTCGCTCAACGCCGCTTCGAGTCGAGGATCGCCGCTGCCGAGCACGACGACGTTCCAGTCGCGCGTCACGTCGGGCATCACTTCCAACAACAAGTCGATGCCTTTTTGCTCCACGAGCCGTGTGACCGCCGCCAAGATCGGGCGGTCGTCGAATCCCAACTCCTTGCGAAGGGCTTTGCCGTTGGCGCCCTTGCCCTTGTACGTCTTGAAGGACTTGGCGATCTGGTCGTCCGTGCGTGGATCCCAGCGTTCCTCGTCGAGCCCGTTGAGGATGCCGACGAGTTCTCCGCGCGCGAAGCGTTCGCGCAACACGCCGTCGAGACCCTCGCCCATGTCGGGCGTCGTGATCTCGCGCGCGTACGTCGGAGAGACGGTCGTCACGAGGTCCGAGTAGAGCAGGCCCGCCTTCATGAGGTTGAGGTCGCCGTGGTATTCCAACCGCTCGGGCGTGAAGTACTCGCGCGGCAAGCCGGTCCAGTCGAAGGCGCCGCCGTTCCAGCGACCTTGATATTGCAGGTTGTGCACGGTGAACACGCTCGGCAATCCGCGCTCGCGTGCCAGCAGGCACAGCAAGGCCGCCGCCCAGTCGTGGGCGTGCAGTACGTCGAACGAGGCGCCGAGCGCGTCGAGTGCCGGCAACGCCGCACGGCAAAAGCGAACGAAGCGCCAAACGTCGTCCTCGCCGTACATCCCCGCGCGGTTGAATTCCGGCAAGCCGAGGAACAAGAAGCGCACGCCGTCTTCCTCGATTTCCCCGATGTGGACTTCGCCGTGCGTCATGAGGAGACGCGGCGCTGGTTCGATGTCGCGGTACCACGGCGACAACACGGTCACGCGAGCACCTTGGGAACTCAGGGCGCGCGGCAAGGCGTCCAGGACGTCGGCGAGGCCGCCCGTACGTGAAAACGGGTAGACCTCGGACGCGACATGCAACACTCGAAGGGCAAGCGACATGGCGGTAGTGTACAACGTACGCGAAAGCGTTCGTCACTGCGCGCGAGCTTGTCGTTTGACAAGCTCTGCCCACCTTGCTAAAGTCATGTCGCTGCGAAGCACCGGGGCTCTTAGCTCAACGGTCAGAGCAGTCGGCTCATAACCGATTGGTTGCCGGTTCAAATCCGGCAGGGCCCACCAGCACAAGGGCAGCGCGCGACGGGCGGTTAGCTCAGCGGTAGAGCATTCGCTTCACACGCGAGGGGTCGTAGGTTCAAATCCTATACCGCCCACCAACAAGAACCTCGAGAAATTCGAGGTTCTTTTTTTGTTACGATCGCCTACAAATCTGTTCTAAGCTTGTGCAAGCGTTCATTTATAGTCAATGATAAAGCTGTAAGTGAAAAACTTCTATGCACTGTTTAACGTCGAACTTGTTAGGCTCGAAAGGTGAGCCAAGGAGTTCGGCGGGCAGTCCAAGGCGGCGGCTTTCTCTTCGCCGCCATGATGCTCGTGAACGTCTTCAACTACGGCTACGCCGTCGTCCTCGGTCGGCTGTTCGGTCCCGTCCAGTACGGCGCCTACGCCTCGTTCACGTCCCTCTTTCTGCTTATCAGCCTGCTTCCCCTTACCTTTCAGCAAGTCGGCGCTCGCTACGCCGCGACCGGACAGAGCATCGTCGGATCGGCCGTCCGCCTCGGCTGGCTGTCGGGCACCGCGCTCGCCCTCGTCCTCGTCGGTGGCGCCTTCTGGCTCGGACCGGTCCTCAACTTGCCCGCCTTGTGGCTCGTCGCGCTCGGCATCGTCGCGCCGATCTACGTGTGGACGGGGGTGTTGAGAGGCGAAGCGCAAGGGCGACAGAACTTCCAGGGATTCGGCGTGAACATGATTTTGGAGCACGCCGTCAAAATCCTGTTGACGCCCCTTGCCTTGCTCGCCTTGCCCGGCGCGAGCGGCGCCGTGCTCGCCACGCTCGCCGCCTTGCCGTTCACCACGCTGCATCTTCGGCGCTACCATCCGGCGCGCCTAGAAGAGTCCCCGCATCGACGCGAAGCCGTGAAGTACGCGCTGCCCGTCTTGTCGAACCTCGCCGCGCAAGCCGTGATCATCAACTCGGACGTCTTGATGGTCAAGGCGTTCCTGCCCGCGCACGAAGCCGGCATCTACGCCGCCGTCGCGATTCTGGGGCGCGTCGTGTTCTACAGCTCATGGGCGGTCGGAACGGCGCTGTTTCCTTTGGTGTCGTCGCGTCAAGGTGACGGGGCATCTCCTCGCAAACTCTTGTGGATCGCGCTCGCCGTCGTCGGCGTGATCAGCGGCGGCGTCACCCTCGTGTGCGCCCTCGCCCCGCAATTCGTGCTGGGACTGCTGTTCGGCGCCGCGTACCTGGAAGGAGCGCCGCTCGTCGGGGCGTACGCGTTGTTCACGACGTTCTACGCGCTGTCGAACGTCATCAGCAATCACTACCTCGCCCTCGGCCGTCACGGTCTCGGGTACCTTCCCATCTTCGGGGCCATCGCTCAAGTCGTGCTGATCGCCTTGTTCCACGACACCCTCCAAGAAGTCATCTGGAGTCAACTCGTCGCCAAAGGAGCGCTGTTGCTACTCAGCGTCGCGGCGATCTTCATTTACGAGCGCAGGAGGAATTGATGGCCTACTCGGACTTTCTGACTTGGCGAGACAACGACCTCGACCCCGTCGACTTGTCGATCGTGATTCCCACGTACAACGAGTCGGAGCGTATTTTGCCCACGTTGGGCGCCATGGCCGTCATCGTGTCCGGCCTCGGGTACCGCTGGGAACTCATCGTGTCGGACGACGGCAGCAAGGACGGCACCGCCGACCTCGTCGAGTCGCTGGGATGGAAGAACCTGCTCGTGGTTCGGCACGCGAACACCGGCAAGGGCGGCGCCGTTCGGCGCGGCGTCTTGGCGGCGCGCGGAGGACGCGTCTTGTTCGCCGACGCCGACAACAGCACCCCGATCGAGGAGCTTCCGAGGCTCATGCAGCAACTCGACGCCGGGTACGACTTGGCGGTCGGTTCGCGCGTCGGAGAAGGCGCGAGCGAGGAAAACAAGAGCGCCGCGCGCAAGCTCGTGTCGGGAAGCTTGCGGTTGGTCACGCGCGTGCTGAGCGGCGTGACCGTTCGCGACACGCAGTGCGGCTTCAAGCTCTTCGGCCCTCGGTCGCGGCGCTTGTTCGAGTTGCAGAAGATGCAAGGCTTCTCGTTCGACCTCGAACTTTTGTACCTCGCGCACAAGCTCGGCTTGCGCGTCGCCGAGGTGCCCGTGCGTTGGTTCGACGCGCCGGGCAGCAAAGTCAACTCGGTGCAAGACAGCGTCAAGTTCCTCAAGGACATCTTCGCCGTGCGGCGGCTCGATCAGCAGGGTGCCTACGAAGGGAAGCTCTGAATGCACATCGCCCTCGTCACGGCCTACCCTCCCAGCCGAGGCAGCCTCAACGAGTACGGCTTTCACCTCGCCGCGGCCTTTCGGCGCAAGCGTGAAGTCGATCGCCTCAGCATCCTCGCCGACGAATTTCCCGAGTCCGAGAACGCCGAGTCCGATCCGTTCTACGTTCGTCGAGTGTGGCGCTTCAACGATCCCGGCAACGCCACGCGCCTCTTGACGGAACTGCGCCGCCTCAAGCCGGACGTGGTGCTGTTCAACTTGCAGTTCGCGTCGTTCGGCGATCGGCGAGTGCCCGCCGCGCTCGGTTTGCTCGCGCCGATCCTCGCGAGCCGCGCGGGCTTCCCGACCATCACGCTGCTGCACAACATCTTCGAGACCGTCGACCTCGACAAGGCGGGATTCGGTGGCAATCCCATGCTCAACGCCGTCACGCGGCTCGCGGGCCGCGTCTTCACGCGCGTGCTGCTCGGCAGCGACCTCGTGGCGTTCACGCTGCCGCGCTACGTGGAGATCATTCGGCGCGACTACGGAGCGCGCAACGTCTTTCTCGCGCCGCACGGCAGCTTCGAGACGCCCGAACCGCCCACGCCGCTTCCGAGCGATCCCGTCGTGATGGCCTTCGGGAAGTTCGGGACGTACAAGCGGGTCGAGGAGCTCGTCGAAGCGCACCGCGTCCTTCTGACGCGCGATCCGCGCGTGCACCTCGTCATCGCCGGAAGCGACTCGCCCAACGCCGCCGGGTACCTGCAGAGCGTTCGCGAACGCTACGCGGACGTGCCCAACATCACCTACACCGGGTACGTCGCCGAGGAGGACGTGCCGCGCATCTTCCGAGACAGCACCGTCGTCGCGTTTCCTTACAACAGCACGACCGGTTCGAGCGGCGTCCTGCACCAAGCCGGACAATTCGCGCGGGCGGCCGTCATGCCGAACATCGGCGACTTGCGGGACTTGATCGAGGAGGAAGGATACCGCGCGGAGTTCTTCGAGACGGGCGACGCGGCGAGCCTCGCCGAAGCGCTTTGGCGCGTCGTGTCCGACTCCGAGCACGCGCGTGAACTCGGCCTCGCCAACCACCGCGCCGCCTCGGGACTCACGCTCGACGAGGTGACCGACTGGTACGTTCTACACTTCCAGCGGTTGCTCGCCCAGCAAGCGGCGCGGCGCGACGAACGCGCGGCCGCATCGCCACGTCAAGCCGATCGCAGGAGGTGAAGCATGGACATCGAACGACGACAAGAACCGCAACGAACGATCCTGGCGCTCAAAGGGCGCTTCGACGCTCACCAAGTGCCGCGCTTCAAAGCCCAAGCGGAAGCGTTCGACGAACCGCTTCGACTGGACTTGACGCACGTGAACTTCATCGACTCCACCGCCCTCGCCGCGATCATCAACTTGTACAAGCGCGTGCGGGAAGCGGGGCACACGATGAGCATCGGCGGACTGCAAGACCCCGTGCGGGTCATATTGGAAATCACCGGACTGTACGCCATCCTTCCCATCGAGGAGGCGAGCTGATCCGTGCCCGAGAACGTGCTGCAGTCCACGATGGACGCCCTCGGCGACTGCTTCGACCAAGTCGTGTTCTTGGAGCAGGCCGTGAAGCGCGCGGTGCGGACGAACGACCTCGCGGGCCTCTCGGACCTCGTGCAAGAAGCGCAAAGCGTCATGGGCGCCCGCGGCAGCGGCCTCAACCTCGCGGGACGCTGGCTGACCCCGGTTCCCGGATGGCTGAGAAACCAGCCCAGACCGACGAGCCGCATCTTCACGCTGGACGAGGCCGACGCGCCCCAACACCTGCTCGGCGTGCCCCTGCCGGGCGGCTGGGTCGCTTTTTGGGACAAGCCGTCGGTGTTCACCGCCGGAGACGCCCGCCTCGCCGAGACGCTCGGCGAGTTGATCAGCGCGACCGAGGACGCCTTGCGAGCCCGCGCCGAACGAGTGCAGACGGCGCTCGCCGAGCACGACCGCCAAACTGCCGCGCGCATCTGGCGGCGCGTCGTTCCCGAAACCATCACGCCGCCTCGCGCGTACCGCGTCGTGTCCGTGCTACGTCCCGCACGCGAAGTCGGAGGAGACTTCCTGACCGCCACGGACGATTGGATCGTCATCGGGGACGTCAGCGGCAAAGGCGTGCCCGCCGCGATGTTCACGGGCATGTTCGTCTCGAACTTGCCGCTCGCCGTGGAGCGCGGCGACGTCGGCTCGGCCCTCGCGCGCAGTTTGCACACCTACCTCGAGGACGCCGAGATGTTCGCGACCCTCGCCGCCTTGTGCCTTCACCCCGACGGACGCTTCGAGTACCTCAGCATGGGGCATCCACCCATCTACCTGCGCCACCCCGACGGCTCCGTGGAAAGCTTCAAGGTCACGGCGCCTCCCCTCGGAACGTTTCAACTGCCGACCTACCCGATGCGAGAAGGCCGCTTCACGCCGGGCGGCCTGATGTGCCTGTACACCGACGGCTTGAGCGAAGCGGAACGAGAATCGTCCGACGGCTTGGAGCTGTTCGGACACGAGCGCATCGCCGACGTCCTGCGTGACGTCGAGACCCCGGAAGCCGCTCGGGACGCGATGACCGCCGCCTTGCAAGAATGGCGCATCACGGACGACTTCACGATGGCGTTCGTCCAGTACCGGCCGGAGGACGCATGACGGCCACGTTGCAAGTGCCCGCCGACACGGCGTTCCTCGCGCAACTCGGCGAGTTCACGCAGCGGCACTGCGCACGCAGTTCGCAAGTCGTACTGATCGACCTCGCCGTCACCGAACTCGCCACGAACGCCATTCGCCACGGGCGCGCGCGCACCCTGCGCTTGGCAGTCGACGACAGGGGAGACGAGTACTGCCTCACGTTCGAGGACGACGGCGAACCGTTCGACTCCGTCTCGGCCGAAGCTCAGCCGACGGGCGAGTTGCGAGAAGGCGGTTACGGCCTGCCCCTCGTGAGGCGCATCAGCAAAGCCATGACGTACGAACGACGAGACGGACTCAACGCCGTTCGTCTCGTCTTCGAAGCAGGAGGTTCCGTATGATCGAATGGACTCAACCGACGCCTGGCGTGGCGCACTTCACCATCACCGGACGCCTCGACGCGCACGAAGCGCCGAAACTTCGCGAAAGCTTCGAACGAGCGCGCGAAGCGGGCGCGAGCCGCTTCGAAGTGGCGATGGACCGAGTGGACTTCATGGACTCGTCCGGCTTGGCCGCCGTCGTCTCGGGACTCAAGGCCAGCCGACTCGAAGGCGGCGAGCTCATCATCGTTTCGCCCAGCCCGATGGTGCGCAAGGTGCTCGAACTCACGCTGCTCGACCAAGTCATTCCCATCGCGAACGCGGCGAGCTCCGGAGAAGGATCGAGCTGAGATGAGCCGCACGGTCCTCGTGGTGGACGACGAGGCTTACATCCGGCAGTTGATTGCCCACGTCCTGAATCGGGCGGGCTGCGTCGTGTTCGAGGCGGCCGACGGAGAGCAGGCCCTCACGGCTTTGCGCGAGCACCCCGAGACGGCCCTCGTCATCTCCGATCTCGGAATGCCTCACCTCGACGGATTCGGCTTGCTCGAACGCCTCGCGGGCGAGCAGGGACCGCCCGTCGTGATCCTCACGTCACGCGGCCAGGAAAGCGACGAGCGGCGCGCGCGCGAACTCGGCGCGGTCGGAGTGATCACCAAGCCTTTCGCGCGACAAGACCTTCTGAGAGTGATCGAAAGGCACCTCCCAACGTGAGCCCGGGCGTGTTCGTAGAATGGCGTGGCCATCGTGGGAAACGACTCACGATGGCCGACCATGCCTGATACGACACCTCCACGCTCGCTCGACTCCCCGTCCGCGGCTCGGGACGGCCCGCGCCTGCTCGCCGTCGCGCTCGTGATCGTGTTGCTCTTGCACGGCACGCTGCTCTTCGGCCAGTCGTTCGTGCGAACGTACGACGCGCTGATTCACATCTTCTTCGCGTCGCACTACGCCCAGAATTGGTTCGATCCTTGGGAGCCGCGCTGGTACACGGGCTTTTGGCTCGTCTCGTATCCGCCGTTGGCGCACTACCTCATCGCCCTCGCGAGCAAGCTCGTCGACCTCAAGACGGCCTTCGCGGTCGTGCAACTGTTCGCCTTGCTGGCGCTCACGGTCGGCGTGTACCGTTTCTCGCGCCTCGTCGTTCCGGCGCGCGCCGCCGGGTACGCGTGCGTCGCCTTGGCGTTGTCGAGTTCCATCGCCGAGACGGTGCACGTGTTCGGGCAGCTTCCGACGACCTTGTCGCTCGCGTTTTTGCTCAACGCCATTCCGTTCGGCTGGGCGTGGGTGCGCGACGGCGACAAGCGCTCGCTCGTGCGCGCCGTGCTGTGGATGGCGGCGACGACCGCCGGGCATCACGTCACCACCTTGTTCGGCAGCGTCTTCTTCACGGCGCCCACCTTGCTGATCGTGGTCCTGGCCGCCGCGCGGTGGCGCGACCTTCCGACGGGCCGACGACGCTGGACGACGGCGGCGCGTCAAGTCCTGCCGCGCGCGGCGCGCGCCGCCCTCTTCGCCGTCCTGACGGTGATGACGCTCGTCGTGGTGGTCTTGCCGTACTGGCTGTGGAGCCGCGCGGACCCCATCTCGCAAGTCCCGATTCCGCACGCCAGCCGCGAGAACTTCCTCAGCAACACCAACGCCGGACTGGTGTTTTGGCTGATTCCCTGGGCGAGCACCTTGCTGTTCTTGCCGTTCGCGTGGTCGAAGGCGCGCTCGTGGCGCTGGCCGCTCGTGGCGAGCTTGACGATGCTGTTCGTGCTCGGCACGGGCGGCACCACGCCCCTGCCTCGCTTGCTGCTGCGCGGCGCCTTCGACATCCTGACCCTCGACCGCTTCACCTTCTGGGCGACGATCCTGATTTTGCCGTTCGTCGGCCTCGCCCTCGAAAGCGTGAGCAACGGGACGTTGCGCGCGTGGTTGGCGGCCGTGCTGACGCCGCGCGGACGAGACGTCGCGCTCGCCTTGCTGCTCGTCGGCACCGTCGGCCTCGCCACGACCATCGGCAATCTCACGCGCTACCGCAAATTCCAACCCGAACCCATCGACATCAACCCCATCGTCTCGTTTCTCGACAAGGACTTGCACTGGAGGTACCGCTACCTCACCCTCGGCTTCGGCGATCAGATGGCGTGGCTGTCCGCCAACACCCGCGCGTCGACGCCCGACGGTGATTACCACTCGGCTCGGCGCCTGCCCGAGTTGACGGCGACGCCGATCGAACGCTTGGAAGGCGCGAAGTTCAGCGGCCCCGAAGGACTCGCGAGCTTGCGGCGTTTCCTGACGGTCCCCGAGAAGTACAACCTCAAGTTCGTCTTCAGCAACGACGCGTTCTACGATCCGCTGCTGTACTTCAGCGGATGGCAAAGACTCGGTACCCTCGAAAACGGCATCGCCTTGTGGGAACGCGAAGACATTCCCCCGCTGCCCGAACGCCTGGAACGCCCGGAACTGCCGCCGTATCAAGTGGCGATGTGGGGCATCCTGCCGCTCTCGGCGCCCATCTTGGCGTTCTTGTCGCTCGCCCTCGGATCGCGCGCCGTGAAGCGCGACGATCTTCTTGACGAGCCGTCCACGTCCTTGCCTTCGACCGCCGATCGAACGCCGTCCGTCGTCGTCGTCCGCCGAATTCGCGGCGGACTCCTGCTGATGCTCCTCGTCGCGGGCGGCGCCGTCGCGGTCGTCGCGTGGCGAGCGCAGCAAGCGGCCCGCTCGCCCGCCCGCGTCGTGACACGCTACTGGGACGCCTTGGACTTCCGCCGATTTGGGCAGGCGTACGGGCTCGTCGATCCTCGCGACGACCTCACCGAGGAACGCTGGCTGCTCGACTTGTCCGTGCAGGGCGGACTGCGCACGGGCTACGCGAAGCTCAGCGACATCGACGTCCAATCCGTGAGCTTCGCCGGGAAGCCCGGAGCGGTCGGCGCGCGAGCGATCGTGCAAGTACGCCTGAACTGGTTCACGGCGCTCGGAAACTTCACGGACGTCGTTCGGCACGACCTGCGCCTCACGCCCGCCGGGTGGCGCATCACGACGCGGCCCTTGCTGCAGGCGCGCCCGCCCGCCCGCTTCCTCTCGCAGCCCGACGTGGACTACGCCATCCCGCCTCGACGCTTCCAGCCCGTCGGCGTTCCCGGCGAGGACGTCTTGGACCGACCGCGTCTCGTGCTCGGCTCCGTGCGGCTCGTGAGCTTCACGCGGCCGTCCCGCGACGACAGCGGACGACAGCGGGAACTCGCCATGATCGGCACGCTCACCAACGTGGACGCGCGGCCCGCCGACACGACCGTCACGGGCGTTCTGCGCGACGAGGGTGGGCGGCTCATCGCGCGCAACAACGTGGAGACGGGCATGATCCACAAACTGCTGCCCGGCGAGACGACCCCGTTCGTGCTGCGCTTCGACGCCGTGGACGAAGTCGTCACCGAGCGCTCGGTGGCGAGCGCTAGCGTGGACGCCAAGGGCGTCGTGACGGGCCGCGACCTCTGGCGCCGACTCGGCGCTTGGACGCGTCCGAGTTCCACGAAGGCGAGCGTGACGGTCGTGAACGTCGGAACGGACGAAGCGACCATCGGGCACGTTCTCGTGGGCTTGTACGACGCGCGCGGCTTGGCGTGGGTGGAGGAGGCGTTCTTGCCAAGGGCCGTGGCGCCCGGCGATCAAGACAAGGTGCGCGTGAACGCCGACCTTCCGCCTGACTACCGCGTCGTGATGAACGTGCGGCGCAGCGTCGAAGGACTGCAGGTGGCGGACGAACCGCCCGCGCCCACGACCTTCCCGCTCGGCGACGGTCGCCGTTTCGCCGTGTGGCTGCACGACTTCGGACGGGCGGGCCGATGAAGCGACGAACGCGAACAGCCGGGATCGTCCTCGCCGCGCTCGCGTCGATCTTTGGCGCGTGTCAAAGCCGACGTGAAGTCGGCGCTCCGCCGCCCGTCGGCGCCTTGGAGGTGCGAGCGCACGTTCGCTCGGGAGCGGCGCGCGTCGTCGTGACGGGCGCCTCGCCGACGGACTTGCCGAACGGCACAGTCGTCGCGTTGGAGCTCGCCACGCCCGCCGGACCTCTCGTCGTCCGTCAAACCGCGCGAGCGGGGCGCGCCGCCTTCACCGTTCCGTATCGCCGCGCGGGTCGCCTCGTGTACCGCGTGACCGCCGGGAACACGTCGCGTCGCGGCTCGCTCGACGTCGAGGCGGGACGCGCCGTTCGCATCGACGCGCAAACGCAGCCGCGCGCGTCGCGCGTCACGGGAGAACGCCCGCCGCTGCTCGTCGCGCAAGCTCTCGACGCTTTCGGCAACGTTCCCGACCGTCCGTCGAACGTCCGCGTGTTCGCTCCCGACGGAACCCGAAGCGTTCGCGAGTTGCGCCCGACGCACCTCTTGAGCTGGACACTCCTGGAGGCGGGCGAGGACGTCGGAACGCTCGACGTGAGCGTGACGACCGACGAGGCGCGCCGCGAACTCGTCGTGGCCGACCTCACGCCCGGCCGAACGGCCGAAGTGGCGCTCGACACGCGACGACGAGCCGCGTACGCCGACGGACGCGACCGCTGGCGGCTCGACGCGCGCGACGTCCGTGACGCCCTCGGAAACGACGTCGTCGACGGCACGGCATTGACGTTTTATGCGAGCGGACCCGACGGCGTCACCTTCAGCGCCACGCTGCCCGCCGTGTCGGGCGAGCGGCCCCTCGACCTCACGCCGCCCGAGCCGGGTCGCTACACCTTCACGGTGCGGGCCGAGGACGCGTCGTCCTCCACCCTCGACCTTACCGCCCGCCCCGGCCTGGTTCGCGGGTCCTTGAGGGCGCGCCGCGAAGGACGCGTGATCGTCCTCGGTCCTCTCGTGACGACGCGAGGAGCGCGTCCGGACACGGGAACGCCGGTCAGCGTGAGCGTCCTCGCGACGAACGAGCGCGTCCTGCGCGAAGACGTGACGGCCGTCGGGAACGGCGTGGCACGCTACGAGCTGCCCGTGCTGCCGAGCGCCGCGCGCGTCGTGAGGCTCGAAGTGCTCGGGGAGCGCTTCGACGTGAGCCTGACAGGGGAGGACGGCCCGTGAAACGCGCCGCCGTGCTGCTCGGCGCCCTGCTGCTCGGCGGCGCCGTGTTCGTGCTCGGCGGTCCGAGGGCCGCGCTTCAGCGACAACTCGGCGCGACGACCCTGCGGTCGGAAGCGGACGACGTGACCGAGCAGCGACGGCTCGACCTCTCCGACATGCGCTGGACGTCCGACGAGACGCGCTTCACGTTTCCGTCCGACGCGCGGCGCGAAGAAGTGACGGCCGCTTACCGACAAGCCCTCGTCGAATTGTCGTACGCGCTCTACACGGCCGATGCGACCGGCTTGGGATCGTACTTTCGCGAAGGTGCCCTGACCGACGCGCGCCGCGCCGTCTCCAGCGGCGAGCGGCAGCAATTCGTCACGTGGAACCACGCGTTGACGTTGCGCTTCTACGCGCCGAAGGGAAACATCGCGAGCTTCACCGACCGCGCCTGCTACGCCCAGTGGTCGGGCGCGACGCCGAGGCCGCTCTCGGGGCGCCGCGAGTCCGACGTCGTCATGCGTCTCGGGGACGACGGCGTGTGGCGCGTGGATCAATGGCAAGTGCGCCGCGACACGCCGCTCGACTTGCCGAGCGGGCAGGTGACGCCCGACACCGTTCGCGGCGCGCCCTGCCCACCGTGACGCTTCAAATGAATTCGGTCAAGTCCGGGGATTCGCGCAGCTTCGCCAAGACGCTTTTGAGTTCCTGCACGCGGTCCTTGCGCGAAATCAAGGTGATGTGGCCCGTGCGGACGATCACGAGGTCTTCCAAGCCGAGCGTCACGATGAGGTCGCGCGCGTCCGTGCTGTAGATGATCGCGCCGTGCGTGTCGATGCCGACGTGCCGACCCATCACGGCGTTGCCGTCCTGCTGGGCGCCCAGCACGCGCTCCAACGCGTTCCAGTCGCCGAGGTCGTCCCACGTGAACGCCGCTCGGATCACGAGGGCTTCACGCGTCTTTTCCATCAAGGCGTAGTCGAAGCTGAGCTTCGGAAGCTGGGCGTACGCCTGCGGGCCACGTTCGAACAGCGGGTTCACGATGTCGGGAGCGTGCGCGCGAAGCTCGCGCAGGGCCACGCCCGCGCGCATCACGAAGACGCCGCTGTTCCACAAGTACCGTCCGCTGTCGACGAATTCCTGGGCGGTCTCCGCGTTCGGCTTTTCGGTGAACCGCGCGACGCGCGCGCCGTCCCATTGTTCCCATCCCGCGAGGCTCTCGCCCGCCTCGATGTAGCCGTAACCCGTTGCCGGGTACTGAGGCGGAATGCCGAGGGTCACGATGCCGTCTCGCTCGCCTGCGAGCTGGACCGCCGCGCGAATGCTGCGTTCGAAGCCCGACGGATCGCCGATCCAGTGATCGGCCGGGAAGAAGCCCAAGATGACGTCCTCGCCGCCTTGCCGCACGGCTTCGGTGACCGCGTACGCGATGGCGGGTCCCGTGTCCCGCCCCTCGGGCTCGATGATCAAGTGATGGGCGGGCAAGTTCGGCAAGTGTTGGAGCACGTCCTCCAGCCAAGCGCGCGCCGTCACCACCCACAGGCCGTCCCAACCGTCCGCGATGCTCGTGAGGCGCGCGGCCGTCGCTTGCAGCAAGCTCTGACCGTCGAGGAGTTGCAGGAACTGCTTGGGTGAACTGCTCCGACTCGCGGGCCAAAGGCGTTCGCCTTTGCCGCCCGCGAGGATGATCGGGAAAAACTGAGCCACACGCCCTCCTCGACTCGATGAAGTCTGGCCGAAGTTTAACCTCGAATCGTCGGCGATTCGGACGCGATGAATTCATGCGCTTTGAAGCTCATCTTTCCCATTGATTCATACAGCGTAAGTTTTTTGCCAACACGTTTCATTGTGAAGAAGGACTCGCCAGAATCTCGGACCTGCTACCCCAAGGTTCGTCTTTGACGACGAACCTAGAACACGAGCAAGGAGACGCCGCCGACATGTCGCAATTCCCACCATCCCCTTCGAGCTTCTCGGACGCCGAGCGGCACGTGGCGGAGCGGCCTACGCACACGACGTCGTTGCGCTCGCACCTGCTGCGCCCCTTGTGGTTTCCGCTGCTGCTGCTCTTGATGATCATGGCCACGGTCACCTGGTCGGTTCTGAGAAACGCCCAGTTCGCAAGGCGCGTGCACACCTCGCAAGCGAGCCTGACCCTCGCCGAGAACATACTGAACGACGTGATCGACCTCGAGACGGGGGAACGCGGCTACGTCATCACGCGTGACCCGCGATTTCTCGAACCGTACAACGCCGCGAAGCAGCGGCTTCCCGAGCATTTCAAGGCGTTGCGCGACACCATCGGCGAAGTGGACTCAGGGCTCGCGCAGCGCCGCACGCAGCAAATCCAGACCCTCGAACGCCTCGTGCGCGAATGGGAGCAGCGAGGCGGCGGCTTGATCCTGCGCATCGTGGATGTCGATCCGGCGCGCGCGGTGCAGCTCGTGAAGGAGCAGCGCGGCAAGCGCATCGTCGACGAGATTCGCCGAACGATCAGCGCGTACCGACAAGACGAACTCGTCCGACAGGAAGCCGACACGCGAGCGAGCAACGGCGCCTTGCGAAGCGCGCTCGTGGTGACGGTGCTCGGCGTGCTCGTCGCGGCCCTGTTGCTGCTGATCTTCTTTTTGAGAACGGCGGCGGGCGTCTCGGAAGCCTTGGGGCGCTTGTCTCAGGCCACGTCCCGCATCGCGGGCGGCGACTTGGACGCCGCCGTCGAATCGCACGACATCACGGAATTGGCGGTCCTCGCCGGGAACTTCAACGTGATGTCGCACGAGCTTCAACGCAAGAACCGCGAGCGTGACGCCTCGCTCGCCCGCATCGCCGCGAGCGAAGCTCGCACGCACGCCCTCATCAACGCGGTGCCCGACATTCTGATGAGCGTCGACGAGACGGGCACGATCCGCACCTTCAAACCGCCCGCCGACGTCGACAACCCCGAGTGGGTGAACGCCATGGTCGGCCATCGTCTGCGCGACGTCCTGCCGCCGCACGTCGCCGACGCGTTGAGGCGCGGCGTGCAGGAAAGTTTGCGCGGCCGAAAGGTGGCCCGTTCCGAGTTCACGATGGACATGGCCGCCGTGACGCCCGACGCGCCCGCCATTCAAGACTTCGAGGCTCGCTTCGTTCCCGTGTCGTCGCGAGAATCCCTCGTCATCGCCCGTGACATCACGGAACGCAAGAAGGTCGAGCGCCTCAAGAACGAGTTCGTCTCCACCGTGAGCCACGAACTGCGCACGCCCCTCACGTCGATTCGCGGCTCGCTCAGCCTTCTGGCAAGCGGCGTGCAGGGCGAACTGCCCGCCCGCAGCAAGAAGCTCGTGGAAATCGCCTTGAACAACAGCGAGCGGCTCGTGCGGCTCATCAACGACATCCTCGACATCGAAAAGATCGAGTCCGGAAAAGTCGAGTTCAAGGACGCTCCCGTGGAAATCTCCGCGCTTTTGCAGCGCGCCGCCGACGACAACCGCGCGTTCTCGCAGCAATTCGGCGTCGAATTGGGCGTCGAACCCGGACCGGACGTGCGCGTGATCGGCGACGAGGACCGCTTGCTGCAAGTCCTCACGAACTTGATCTCCAACGCCTCGAAGTTCTCGCCGCGAGGCAGCGAGGTGACGATTTCTCGTGTCGTGCAAGACGGACGCGTGCGAATCTCGGTGCGAGACCGCGGCCCGGGCATTCCCGCGGAGTTCCGCCCGCACATCTTCGGGCGGTTCGCGCAAGCTGATTCCTCGGCGACGCGCCAGCAAGGCGGTACGGGACTGGGACTGAGCATCAGCAAGGCCATCGTGGAACGTCACGGCGGGCGTCTGTTCTTCGAGGACCATCCGGAAGGCGGTACCGTGTTCGCGTTCGAACTTCCCGTCGCGCCGTCCGCTCCTACGGAGATCCCGATTCCGTCCACGGCGCGGCGGCTCTTGGTGTGCGAAGACGACCATGACGTCGCGTACCTCCTGCAGCTCATCTTGCGTCAAGGCGGCTTCGAATCGGACATCGCCTACAGCGCCGAGGAAGCCGAAGCGCGGCTCGTCGAGCGTCCGTACGACGCCTTGGTCCTCGACTTGCTGCTTCCCAACCGAGACGGCTTGTCGTTCATCCGACAGTTGCGGCACCAACCTCAAACCTCGGAGATGCCCATCATCGTGGTGTCGGCCATCGCCGACGAACGTCGCGGCCTGCTCAACGGAGACGCGATCGCGGTCGTGGACTGGATCAACAAGCCCGTCGATCACAACCGCTTGCTGTCCGCCGTGAAATTGGCCGGAAAACGCACGGGCGGGCGCGCTCCGCAAGTCCTGCACGTCGAGGACGACACGGACGTGCGGCTCGTCGTGCAGGAACTGCTTCAGGAGGTGGCCGAAGTCAAGGGAGCGGGCAGCATCGCCGAAGCGTCCGCGATGCTGCGCTCGCAGTCCTTCGACCTCGTCCTTCTCGACGTGACCTTGCCCGACGGCAACGGCTTGGAGCTGCTCGCCCAAGTGCGCGAGACGCACCCGCCCGTGCCCGTCCTCGTCTTCTCGGCGAGCGACCTCGATCGCTCCAGCTTGGAGCACGTCGCGGCGACGCTCGTGAAGTCACGAACGTCCAACGATCAACTTCTCGGAACCATCAAAGCTTTGCTCGATCCCGCCGCTCTGCCCGGAGGCTCTCATGATTGACGCGCCGAGCCGCATTCTGCTCGCCGAAGACGATCCCGACATTCAAGCCATCGCCCAGATCGCCTTGGAGGACGTCGGCGGCTTTCAAGTCCACTTGTGCGCCTCGGGCGCCGAGGCCTTGGCGCAGTTCGCCGACTTCGCGCCCGACCTCGTGATGCTGGACGTGATGATGCCCGGCATGACCGGACCCGACACGCTCAAGGCGCTGCGGGAACTGCCCGGCGGACGCGACGTGCCCGTCGTGTTCATGACCGCGCGCGTGCAGGCGTCCGAAGTGCAGGCGTACCTGGATCTCGGCGCGATCGGGGTGATTCCCAAGCCGTTCGAGCCCATGACCCTCGCCGAGGACGTGCGCGCCCTGCTGCACGATCACTCGGCGAACACGGAGGCGCGGGAGGACGACGAGTTCGAAGCCCTCGTGCGCGCTCAAGGCGAGCAGTTCCGCCAGCAGTTGCCCGAACGCCTCGCGCGGATACGCACGGTCTTCGAGCGCGTGCGGCGCGGCGAGACCGAACCTCGCGCCCTCTCGCTCGAAGCGCACGCGCTCTCCGGAACGAGCGGCACCTTGCAGTTCACGCGAATCGCCGAGATCGCCGCGCGCATCGAACGCGATCCCTCCTTGGCGGACGCCACCTTGCACGGGCAGGACGTCGCCCGGCTCGACGCCCTCGTCGCGGAGCTCGAAGCGGCCATCGGGGAGGCGGCACGATGAACGCGTTCGCTTCGAGCGTGAAGCTTCGATCAGTTCCGTCGCCCGCGCGCGGTTCCTAGGATGAGACTGTGACGACTTCCCCGCAGCCGACGGCAACCTTGCACGCGTTGACGGGCCTTCGCTTCATCGCGGCGGTGCACGTGGTGCTCTACCATTACGGGACGCGCACCTTCGAAGGGCTGCCCGCGTGGATCGTGAACATTCTGCACGCCGGATACGTCGGCGTGACCTTGTTCTTCGTGCTGTCGGGCTTCATCCTGACGTACGTCTACCTCGACGCGGACGCTCGACGAACCGTCGACGCCCGCAAGTTCTGGATCGCGCGCGTCGCCCGCATCTACCCGGTATACCTGCTGGGATTGCTGCTGTGGTTGCCGTTCTTCCTCGGAAAGGCGGGCGGAAACTTCATTTCGCCGCTCACTGCCTGGATCACGGGCGTCACGGCGCCCGTCGCTTTGCAAGCGTGGATTCCCAGCGCGGCTTGCGTGTGGAACTGCCCCTCGTGGTCGGTGTCCGTCGAGGGCTTCTTCTACCTGCTCTTTCCGCTGCTCGTCGCGGTGTTGTATCCGCGTCTGCGCGTCTCCACGCCCGTCTCGTTCGCGCTGACCTTCGTGGGCTTGTGGGCCTTGTCGTTGCTTCCGCCGACGATCTACCTTCTCGCCGAGCGCACGGGCGCCTTTCACGGGCAGTACGAAGTCTGGCTGGCCGCCTTGAAGTTCAATCCGCTCACGCGCCTGCCCGAGTTCCTGATGGGCATCACGCTCGGCAAGTTCTACCTCACGAGGCGCGCCCAAGGTCACACGGACATTCGCGCGGGCACCTTGCTCGGACCGATCGTCGCGTTGCTGATCGTCGTGATCATCGCCGTGAGCCCGCGCTTTCCGTACGTGTACCTGCACAACGGGATGCTCGCCCCGCTGTTCGCCGCGCTGATCTACGCGCTCGCCACGAACCGAGGCGCTCTCACGGCCGCGCTGTCCGTTCCGCTGCTCGTGTTGCTCGGCGAGGCGAGCTACTCGCTGTACGTGTTCCACGCCCCCCTGTGGGACTGGCTGTACAAGTTCGCGAGCGGTGCGGGCCTTCAGACCAACGAGGGCACCAGCTTGCCGTTTCTCGCCGCGTACCTCGCCATCATCGTCGGCGTGTCCGTCTTGGCGTTTCGCTTCATCGAGATCCCGGCGCGCGACGCGCTTCGCAACCTGCTGTCCGGCAAGCCTATTCGCAGCGCTCCGAAGCCGCGTGACGCTTCCGTTCCCGCCGTTCGCTTCAATCCGCGCCGACCGGAGTTCCTCGCCGGAATCCTCGTCGGCCTCGTCGCCGCCGGAGGGTTCTTGCTGCACCCGCTGTTCGCGCGAGCCGAAAAAGTGCGAAGCTCGCTGCCGGTCGCCGCGCCGACCACCGACGAGGTCGGCGCGACCGGCAGCCTGCTCGACCCGGCTCGCCTCGCGCAAGGCGTCGAAGCCGCCGGTTGGCGTCCCGTCGGCGGGCAGTGGACCGTCAGCGACGGATCGGTCGTACAGAAGCAAACGCAAGGCTACGACCTCAACCTCGTGTCGAGCGGCGTGTACGACGCGCCGTACGTGTTTCGCGTCGCCTTCCGGCTGCTGAGCGGAAACGGGGGAGGCGTCATCTTCAACGCGCCGAACGCGGACTCCAAGAACGGCGCGCAACTCGTTCGCTACACCGACGACGGCAGCGGGATCTTCTGGGGCCGCTTCGACGCGAGCGGAAAGTTCACCGGGGACGGCTTCGCGCAGACGCTGCCGCCCGAGAAGGCGGGACGGCACGTCCTCGAACTTCGCGTGGCCGAGTCGACGTACGGCATCGTCCTCGACGGGCGTGAACTCGTCGCGAACGCGCCGCTGCGCTCGCCGTCGGGTCACATCGGCCTGCAAACCTCCGTGAGCTCCGTCGCCTTCGACTCGGCGGAAGTCGTCAAGGAAGGAATCTCCAAGGCCCAGTCCGTCGCGACTCCCGACGCCTCCGGGAAGAAGGCGCCCGCTCGGCCTGATACGTCGGCGTCGACCGAGACGCCCGGCACCTCTACCGCCGACACCTTCCGGGAGACGTTCGCCGCCGCGCCCGACAAGGCAGGCTGGTCGGTCCTCGGCGGCACGTGGGCCTTGAAGGACGGCGCGTTCGTCGAGACCACCGAGAAAGGCTTCGATCAAGTCCTGCGGCTCGACAAAGTGTTCACCGCTCCCTTCACGTTCTCGACGACCTTCCGAAACCTCACCGGAAACGGCGGCGGCGTGGTCTTCGGCGCGTCGGACAGCACGGATCGCTCTGGACGCCATCAAGTTCGCTTCAGCGACGACGGCACCGCGCTGTTCTGGGGATACTTCGACGCGAACGGCGACTTCGTCGGGCAAGGCTCGGCGAAGACGCAAGCTCCGGGAACGGCGCCTCACATCCTGCGCGTCGACACGACGCCGAAGACGTACAGCCTCGCGCTCGACGGTACGAACGTGGCACGCGACGTGCCGCTTCGAACGCCGTCGGGCCGCGTCGGCTTGCAAAGCTCGGCGGGCACCGCGCGTTTCGAAGCCGTCGAAGTCACGCCGGGCAAGGCGACCGCGTCCTCTCCTTGAAGAAGGGCGCGGTCGCCGCGACGTCAGTAAGTCGCTTTCGCCGCGCCGAGCGCGCGCGCTTCGAGCAACTCGACGGGTGAGGACGAGGCGGCGGCCATCAACCGCCACGTGCCCGACACCTCGGAACTCGTCAGCTTCATCGTGTACGGCGACTTGCCGCTCAGGCCGTAGAAGTTCAGCGTCGTTCCGTCGAGCGTAAAGGTCAAGGCGCTTCGATCGACCTTGATGCCCATCGTGCCGAGCGCCGTTCCGAGCCCCGCGTCGGAACGCGTGCGCGCCATCTCGACGTTGTTGACGAACAAGCGCCACAAGCGGTTGGACTCTTCACGCCGCACTTGAATCTCGCGTCCGCTCGTCGCGTTCACCACCCCGATGGCGAGACCGTCGCTCGTCGGTACGTTCACTTGCCGGAAGCGCAGCGAAAACGTCACCGAACCCGAGTATCGCAAGGGCGCCGTGAAGTAAGATCCGCCCGCGTCGAGATTCACGCCGGCCGGGAGGGGCGTCGTGCCGTCGATGCCGTTCACCTTACCGAGCGTCGCGCGTCCGTCGTACAGCGACACGGGCGCTTCGCCGTTCGTGCCGTACTGATTCGTGAACGCCCGCGC
The DNA here is from genome assembly GCF_003217515.1 of Deinococcus yavapaiensis KR-236. Lineage (NCBI taxonomy): Bacteria > Thermotogati > Deinococcota > Deinococci > Deinococcales > Deinococcaceae > Deinococcus > Deinococcus yavapaiensis. Next base: position 44,082 of record NZ_QJSX01000021.1, read on the forward strand.
GAAGGACGTGCTCGCAGGACGAGGCGCGCCGTTCTCGTCGATGAGGCCGAAAGGATTGCGGTACGACGTGGGGGCGGGGTCGAACGCCGCCCACGCGATGAGCCCCTCGAAGCCGAACTTCTCGGCCCAGTACACGCTTTCCTCGACGGCTCGTTTTTGCATCTCGGGCGTGCTCGGCGTGCTGGGCCGCGTTCCGACGGGCAGATTCCACTGCACGTTCGGGACGATCATGCCGTTGTCGTCGTCGCGCGCGGGCCAGCCGAGTTCGGACAGCACGACGGGTTTGCGCTGCGTGTTGTTGTCCTGGATGTAGCGGAAGATGGTGGCGGGCACCGCGTACGGCCAAAAGCCGTTGTCCGCCCACAGGTAGCTGTTGAACGTCAAGGCGTCGGACAGTTCGTAGATGCTGCGGCTTCCCTCGGGCGCGTCCGGAAACGACTTGAAGGTGTTGTCGAACGCGGCGGAGTTGACGTACACCTGCAAGTCCGGGGCTTCCTGCCGAATCGCCGCCTTGAGCTTGCCCATCCAAGTGAGGATGCGCGTCGCGGTCGTCGCGTCCGCCCACGCTCCGAAGCCGTCGGGCTCGTTCTTGAGGTTGACGCCGCGCACGTTGGGCTTCGTGCGAAGCAGACGGACCAGCCAGCGCGTGTACGCCTCGTGGTACGGGTAATTCGATTCGAGCGTGTCCCAGTTGAATCCGCCGTGCTCGTTGGTTTCCTCTTCCATGAACAGCGTCGGCAGAACGTCGAGGCCTTCGCTGGCGGCGATGTCGATGAAGCGGCCCACCGTGGCGAGGCGCGCGTCGTTGAAGTGCCCTTGACCGTCGGTGAAGCCCAGCGTGCCGAGGTTGCGGTACTCGACGTCGTAGAAGAGGAATACGCGAACGGTGTTGATGCCGAGGTCGCGCTTCATCTGCTGCAAGTCGGCGCGGATGTCGCTCTCGGTGAGGCGGCCGTCCTCGAACTCGGGCCACCACATGGGATTCACGGCCTTGCGCGGCCAGTACATGCTGCCCTTGAGCTTGGCACCGGACGTCGTGAGGCCCGTCGCGACCACGCGCCGCGCGTTCGGCGCGGCGGTCGAGCCGTTTCCGGAGGAGGTCGAGGGGAGAGGCGTCGGAAGACGCGTGCACGAGGCGAGGATCAATGCCGTACTGAGAAGCGCGAAGACTCGGGTCGAACGGCGGCGGTGAAGTTGATGCATGAGAAGCCGATTCCCTTTCGGTTGCCTACTGGCGCGGAAGGCATAAAAAGCGAGAAGAACTGCGAGGTCGGTCGCACCACTGGCTCCCCCTGCTCGAGGTGCCCGGATTACAGAGCAGGGTTCAAAGCCTCCTGCGCGGTTTCGCGCGCGAGGAAAACGACAAGCGTTGTGTTAACACTATATGAATTGGATGTGCAATCGTGATGAGGAACATCATTTAGAATTGCTCAGAAGGTTCTATACACGTTTCTCACTTAAAGAAACGTTGCTCTCCTGAGCGACAGCCTCGCGAGAAAGAAGTCAAAGTCGTGTCGGGTCGAAGTCGCGCGACTTCACACGCGAACTTCCCGCCGCGTGCTGAAGCGCGTCCACCGTGCGGCGAAGCTCGCGAATCAGCGCGACCAAGCCACGGCGCTCCCGCACGTCCTCGTCTTGCGCGCGACGCTCGAACGTCTCGGCGAGTCGCTCGTAATACCACAGCGTGCCCGAACGTCCCGCCGTGAACCGCTCGAACACGGTCTCACCGACGTCGCTCGTCAGGAAGTCCAGCAGGATCGCCCGCACGTTGTACAGCTTGTCGGCGCCCGACACCAGAAGCGTCGAGGCGTCCTTGAGGGCCAAGCGATCCAGGTACGCCACCTTGCGCTCGGCCCACGGCGCCTTCACGCCACGCTCGTCGGGCGCCGCGTCCGTGCAACCCCACATGAGACGCGCGACCTCGTCGCCGAACGACTCCTCGATTTCGCCGGCGATGTCGAGCGCGCTGCGCCCCGTGTTCGTCGGGCCGTCCTCCAGCGCGTCGTGCAGCAGGCCCGCGATCGCCTCGTCCTCCGAACCGCCGAACTCCAGCACGAGGCTCGTCACGCCCAGCAGGTGCGCGACGTACGGCGTACCGCTGCCCTTGCGGGTCTGCACGGCATGCAGGCGCGCGGCGAACACGAGGGCCGACTCGAAGCGGGGCGACAAGGACGGGGAAGAGGTCATGCACCGACCGTACCACGACCGCCAAAGGTCGGCGTCGCCGTTCGCGCCCCGCTCGGCGCCTTCGAACGGTGAACGTGCCCGCATCCGTCTTCGACACGCCTCCAGCCCACCTGTGCGAAACTGCCTTCTCGAATGAGGTCGACATGCTGCAAGTCCTGACCGAACTCGCGCCCTACCTGCGACGCCACACTCGTCAGTACGTGATAGGCGCGGTCGCGGTCGTCCTGACCGCCTTTTTCGTCACCCTTTCTCCTCGCGTGCTCGCTCGCGCCATCGACGCGGTCCGCAGCGGCCAAGCCGACACGGCCACCTTGACACGCTTCGCCGCCACGCTCGGCGCGATCGCCCTCGGCGCGGCGTGCTTCAACTTGCTGCAACGACGGCAGATGATCGTCGCGTCACGGCAAATCGAGACGGAGTTGCGCGACGACCTGTTCACGCACCTCACCACCCTGGACCGCCGCTTCTACGACCGTTCGCGCACGGGCGACCTCATGAACCTCCTCGCGAGCGACCTCTCGACGGTGCGCGAAGTGCTGGGTCCGGGCCTCAACATGGGAAGCCGCGTGACCCTCATCGCTGTCGGCGCCCTCGTGGGGATGTTCACCTTGCAACCGTTGCTCGGAACCCTCGTCGCCGTCGCCGCGCCCGTCATGGTGAGCGCGGCGGCGTTGCTGCGCCGCCGCGTCGCGGCCCGCTTTCAAGCGTCCCAAGCGCAACTGTCCGACATCGCGGCGCGCACCCAGGAAAACTTTGCGGGCGCGCGCCTCGTACGCGGATACGCCCTCGAACAGCGGGAACTCGAGGTCTTCGAGGCGCTCAACGAGCAGTACGTACGGCTGAACTTGTCGCTCGCGCGCGTCGAGGCCGCCTTGCCCGCCGTGATGAGCTTGCTGATGGCCGCCGCGTGGCTGACGATTCTTCTGATCGGCGGCCGCCTCGTGATCTTCGGGGCGGGCCTCACGGTCGGCGAGTACGTGGCGTTCACGACGTACCTCGCGCTTCTCGCGGGGCCCGTCGTCGACATCGGCCGCATGCTCAACATCTACCAGCGGGGCGCCACCTCGTGGAGCCGCTTGCAGCGTCTGCTGCTCGAACGTCCGCGCGTCGCCGACTCGGGCCGGACCGACCCCTCGGTGTCGGAATTGCGCGGCGACTTGGAATTTCGCGACGTCACGCTGCAAATCGGCGGCGTGACGCTGCTGTCGCACGTGAACTTGCGGGTGCAAAGCGGCACGAGCGTCGGGATCACGGGCCGCACGGGCGCCGGGAAGAGCTTGCTCGCCGCGCTCGTCGCGCGGCAATTCGATCCCACCGAGGGCCGCGTGCTCATCGATGGGCACGACGCGCGCGCCCTTCCCCTCTCCGTGCTGCGCGAACACATCGGCTTCGTGCCTCAAGAGCCGTTCTTGTTCTCGGACACGCTCGCGCAGAACATCGCGTTCGGCCTCGCCGAGACGCGTGACCCGACCGGACCGCGCGTGGCGCCGCCGGGCCGCGTCCAAGAAGCCGCTCGGCTCGCCGTGCTCGACGCGGACGTCCAGACCTTTCCGAATCGGTACGACACGATGCTCGGCGAGCGCGGCGTGACCCTCTCGGGCGGGCAACGCCAGCGCACGGCCATCGCTCGGGCGTTGGCGCGCGAGCCGCGCATCCTCGTACTCGACGACGCCTTGTCCGCCGTGGACAGCCACACCGAGCGCGCGTTGCTCGGCAACTTGCGGGGCGTGATGCGCGGGCGAACCGTCCTCGTGGTGTCGCACCGCGTGTCCGCCCTGAGAGACCTCGACCAGATCGTGGTGCTCGACGGCGGACGCGTCGTGGGGCGAGGCACGCACGACGAATTGATGGCGGCGGGCGGCTTGTACACGGACTTGGTGCGGCGGCAACGCGCGGACGACTCGCACGACGCGGGGGAGAACTCGTGACCGCCACGCCCGCGCCCGCTCCGACGGCGTCCGAAGCGCACCTGCGCGCCCGACTGCTGATCTTCGCCAAGCCGTACTGGCGCGTCGCCGCGCTCGCGCTCGTCACGATGCTGACCTTCGCGCTCGTCGACACCGCTCTCGTGAGCGTGCTGCGTCGAGCGGTCGACGAGGCGCTCGCTCCGATCGGCGCGTTTCGCGACCTCACGCCCGCTCGGCGTTACGACCGCCTGCTCGGCCTCGCCGAAGTGTACGGGTCGCTCGCCCTCGCCGCCTTCGGACTGCGGTACGGTCAAATGTACGTTTTGACGCAACTCGGACAACTCGTCGTGCGTGACTTGCGCCGCGCGCTCTTCGCGAAGTTCCAGCGCCTGCCGCTCGCCTACTTCGACCGCAACCCCGTGGGGCGCCTCATGACGCGCGTCACCTCCGACGTGGACGCCATCCAGCAATTCCTGACGCAAGGACTCGTCGGGCTCGCGCAAGACGCGCTGCTGCTGCTCGTGTTCGCCACGGCGATGCTCGTGTACGACTGGCGCCTCGCGCTCGTCGCGTTCGGCGCGCTGCCCGTGATGGTTCTCGTTACGAGTTGGCTGCGCGGCCACATGCGAACGGCCTTTCGCGAAACGCGCACGCGCCAAGCCATCGTCAACGCCAACCTCGCCGAGAACATCTCCGGGATGAGCACCGTGCAACTCTTCGGCCGCGAAGCTCGGCATCGCCACGACTTCGGACTTCTCAACGCGAGCTTGCTGAGCGCGAATCTCGACACCATCAAGTGGTACAGCTTGTTCTACCCGACCGTCGCGCTCATCGCGGAACTCGGCCTCGCGTTGACGCTTTGGTACGGAGGGCTGCGCACCTTGGAAGGCGCGGTCACCATCGGCACGCTCGTCGCGATGATGGAGTTGCTGCGCCGCCTGCTCGTGCCTCTGCAAGACCTCGCCGACAAGTTCAACATTTTGCAAGCCGCCATGGCGAGCGCCGAGCGCATCTTCGAAGTGCTCGACGAACCCGAGACGCTGCCCGACTCGCCGCGGCCACGTCCCCTTCGGCATCTCGCGGGTCGCGTGGATTTCGAAGACGTGTGGTTCTCGTACCATCCGTCCGGCCAAGACGTCCCGGACGACGCTTGGGTGTTGCGCGAACTCGACTTGCACATCCAGCCGGGCGAGAGCGTCGCCCTCGTCGGCGCCACGGGCGCGGGCAAGACGAGCGTCATCAGCCTCGTCAGTCGCTTCTACGACGTGCAGCGCGGCACCGTGAAGGTCGACGGCGTGGACGTGCGCGACTACGCTCAGCGGGACTTGCGGCGGCACGTCGGCGTGGTGCTGCAAGACGTCTTCTTGTTCACGGGAACGATCCTGAGCAACTTGACCCTCGGCGACGAGCGCTTGTCACGCGACCGCGTGATCGAAGTGTGCCGCTTCGTCGGGGCGCACGACTTCATCGTGGAGTTGGCCAACGGATACGACACGCCCGTGCAAGAGCGCGGCGCGACCCTCTCGACGGGACAAAAGCAACTCTTGGCCTTCGCGCGCGCCCTCCTGCAAAACCCGGACGTGATCCTCGTGCTGGACGAAGCGACCGCCAACATCGACACCGAAACCGAGCAGCGTCTGCAAGAAGCGCTTGAGAAGCTGATGATGGGCCGAACGAGCATCATCATCGCGCACCGCTTGTCCACCATCGAGCATGTCGACCGCATCGTGGTGATGCGCGCGGGACGCGTCGTGGAGCAAGGTCGCCACGCGGAACTCCTCGCGCGCAACGGCGAGTACGCACGCTTGCACGCCGATCAGCGTCGGCGCGTCGAGGAGGCTTGAACGCTCAAGGGATTTCGAGCGCTACCGTGAAGAAGCCCGGCCTCGGCTGATACCCGAGGCGCCGATTCAACGCGAGAATCGGTGCGTTCAGGGAGTTGTTGTTCGTTCGTACGCGCGGCAACCCCCGAGTTCTCGCCGAACGAATGACGAGCAACTTCACCGCCAAGGCGAGATGCCGCCCTCGGTACGCTCGGTCGACGCCCGTGAAAGCGTTGGTACCCTCGCCGATGTCGTCGTGCACGCCCAGCGCGCCCAACGCCACGTAGCGCTCGCCGTCCACCGCCAAGAACTGCCCGTCGGCGCGAAACCAATGCGCGTCGAACACGTGACGACAAAACTCCTCGTACGGCGCGAAGGTCCCGTCCGCGTCGGGTACATCCAGGGCCGCCGCGCGATTGAGGTCGTACAAGCGCCGCTTGTTCGCCTCGGTCATGCCCTCGTCCGCGAGAGTGGTGAAGCGAACGCCGCTCGCTTCGAGCGAAGGAATAACGTTCGCGAAGGGCGCGTCGTCGAACGTCTCGACGTCCAGCACGGATTCGAACGTGTGGAAGGCCACGTCGAAGCCGAACGAGCGCGCGAACGCGAGGTCCCTCGCCTCGTCGTCACGCACCGAGGTCGTGACGCTCGTCGCCTCGTGGGCTCGACAAAAGGCGAGGGCGTCGTTCAACAAGGCGCGTCCCACGCCGCGCCGCCGCGCGGGCGGATCGACGACGACTCGGACGAAGAAATGCCCCGGTCGGTCCCAAGGATCGTATCCCGCGTGCCCGTACCCGAGAAGGCGGCCCGTGGCGTCTTGCGCGACCACACGATGCACGAGGCCGCCCGCAGGAGGGGAGACGTGCGTTTCTCGCAGCCGTTCGACCGTCGGCGGAATGGTGAAGAACCGGGAAGCGATGTCGACCACGCGCGGGTAGTCGACGTTGGGATCGATCGGACGAATGCGCACGAGTCCTCCTGACGTGACGTCAGCTTACGAACTCGCTTCGTGCGCGACATGCCGAAAATGACTTAGATCGGGCGGCGCCGATTCGGTCGCGTGAACGCCCAGGGGCATTGGCAAAGCGGCAACGGGACCGGACAATGACGCAACATGACTTCAAGCAACGAAGCCGAGCTGAACATGCGCGTCGCCCGCCAATTCCTCGATGAAGTGTGGACGCAGGGCAACTACGAGAACCTTCGCGCCCTGGTCGCCCCCCGCCACGTGCATCACTTCACCACCTTCGACGTTCATGGCCCCGAAGGCGTTCGAGAGTTCGTCCGAGGCTTCAAAGAGGCGTTTCCTGACGCGTCGTTCCACGTCGTGGACATCTTCGCGAGCGCCGACCGCGTCGCCGTTCGCGCCAGCGTCCAAGCGACGCACGCGGAGACCGGCAAGCGCGTTTCGTACCACGTCATCGACATCTTCCGCTTCGAAGACGGGCGGCTCGTCGAGCGGTGGGGAGAGCTGGACACGGCGCACCTGACGAGCCAACTTCAAGCGCCCGCGCCGAAGTGACGACGCCCTCTCCGAGCAGCGACTCGGCGCTCGGAGAGGGCGCCGTGTCGAGTTCACCTTCAGGCACGAGCATTCGGAGAGGCGTGGAACCAGGTTTCGACCTTCAGCGTGCCTGGAGCGCTCCGCGCGTCGTGTCGCGCTCGTGCGCGGGTTGCCAGCCCAGGGCGGGCGCGACGTGCCGAGCGATGGTCTCCAGCATTCGCGCGTTGTACTCCACGCCAAGCTGGTTGGGCACCGTGAGCAGCAGCGTGTCCGCCGCTTGGACGGCCGCGTCTCGAGCGAGTTCCTCGGCGATCTCGTCGGGCGCGCCGGTGTAGCTGCGGCCGAAACGGGCGCGCACGCCTTCGAGCAGTCCGACTTGATCGTTGTCGTCGCGCCCGCCGAACAGCAAGCGGTCGAAGTCGTCCGTGACGGGCAACACGCTGCGACTTACCGACACGCGCGGCTCGCCCGCGTGACCGGAACGGCGCCACGCGTCTCGGAACAAGGCGATCTGCTCGGCTTGCAGCTCGTCGAAGGGCACGCCCGTGTCCTCGCTGAGCAGCGTGGACGACATCAAGTGCATGCCTTGCTCGCCCGCCCACTCGGCGGTCTGACGCGTGCCCGCACCCCACCAGATGCGCTGCCGAAGGCCCGCCGACTGCGGTTGAACGGCCAGCATCGCCACGGAGGGCGCGCCGCCTCGGTCGGCGTGGACGACGGGCGTCGCACTGATAGCGGCGCGGAACTGCTCGGTCTTGACGCGGGCGTAGTCGCCGGGAGCCTGACCCGGCGCGGGCGTGTGCCCGAACGCTTCGTACCCTCGGTAGGCGGACTCGGGAGATCCACGGCTCACGCCGATTTGAAGTCGGCCGTCGCTGAGCAAATCGGTGATGGCGGCTTGCTCGGCGAGGGCGAGGGGATTCTCGTAGCGCATGTCGATGACGGCCGTCCCGAGTTCGACGCGTTCGGTGCGGGCGGCCATGGCGGCGAGGAGGGGAAAGGGGGTGGAGAGGCTCTTGCCGAAGTGGTGGACGCGAAGGTAGGCGCCGTCCAATCCGATGCGCTCGGCTTCGACGGCGAGGTCCACGGTTTGCTTCAGAGCGTCGGCGGCGGTCGGAGTGCGGGAGCCGCCCGTGGCGTGCCAGTGGCCGAAGGTGAGAAAGCCGATGCGCTTGGGATGAGTGGGGGACGTGGCGTGCATGTCAGACCTCGATCAAGGGTGCGTGGGGACTCGTGGCGTTGTCGTGCGCACTGGACGGGGCGCTCGTGGCTTTGCGAAGCAGGGCCGTGAGTTGCCGCTGCTCTTCGGGCGTGAGGTGGGCGAACTGCCGCGTGTGAAGGGCCTTGAGGCTGACGACGGCGTCGTGGACGACTTGGCGGCCACGGGGAGTGAGGTGCAGGTGGTTGCAGCGCTTGGTGACGTGACGTTCGATGAGGTGTTGCCCTTCGAGCTTCGTGAGCTGGTACGTGACGTTGCCCTTGGTGACGAGGAGTCGCCCGGCGAGCTCTTGCTGGGTGAGCCCGGACCGAGCGTCGATGTGAGCGAGGACGTCGAACTCCATGACGGTGAGACCGTGGTCGAGAAGCGTGGCTTCGATTTCTTGGAGGGCGTGGTGGTAGGTGCGTGCCAAGAGCGTCCACACGAGGAGGGCGCGTCGTTCGGCGCGTGAGTCGTGTCGGGTCGTGCTCTCCTCGCCCATATGTTTAAATTTAAACACATTGGAAGAAAAGGCAATGTGACACGAGGACCGCTCCCTCCTTGTGACAAGAGAGACACGTTTTCTCGGGCCCCACCCGACGCTTCGGAACGCGCATGAGGTTGTAGACGATGAGTTAAGGTACTCGTGGAGGTACGACCATGCCGTACGCCGTAGAGGACTATGTGCAAATGTTCCGCAGGCACCGCGACGCGCTCGTCGACTTGCTCGAGCGCCTTCCCGACGAGTCGGGCGACACCACCTTCTGGGAAGGCGGAATGAGCATCACGCAACTGGTAGACCATCTGTACTCGACCAGCGTGGGCGTCGTGGACCTGCTCTCCGGTCGACCCTGGGGAAAGCAATCTCCCTCCCCTTCGCTGAACGCGGCGGTGGCACGGCTTCGCGACCACACCCCGGTCGTCGTCGAGGCGCTCTCGTCGTTGAGCGACGACGATCTTCAGAGCGAGCGGACGGTCTTCGGAGGAGCGCGATGGCCGACGTACCAGCTCATCGATTTCCACCGTGAGCACGAGGTTCACCACAAGGGACAGCTTTGGTTGATGGCGCGAGCCGTCGAGGTCGAGCCACCGTTCTTCGTTCGCATGCCCTGACCTTCCCGGCCGCCTGACCTGTGGGTGCTAGCAGAAGCGAACCTTCAGAACGCTTCGACTTCGGTGCGAGGATCGGCTGAATCCGTGATCTCGGTGGTCCGACAACACGACGAGCTTAGCGAAACTCGTCGTGCTCGGCCCGCCGCACGGTCGTCACGTTTTCAGCGAGCGCCTCCGAGCGCGCCGGGGAAGCCGCGTCTCACCCTCGTTCAATGCACGGACGACGTGATTGCGACACCGCCCCGAGCATCACCGTGCCGCCGCCGTCTCCCGAATGGACGCGGCGCGCTCGAAGGCTTGACGGGCTCGCACCGCCTCGCCCTGCGCCTCGAACACCTCGGCGGCCAAGCGGAAGAAGCGCTCGGCGTCGGCGAGTTGGTAAACGGCGAGGGCGTCCTCGCCCGCCCGTAGCCACCACTCTCCCGCGAGGTTCGGCTTGGTCCCCGCCTGCCAATGGTGCGCGATTCGCGCGCTGGGTCCGCCCGAACGCTCCAGGACGCGCGCGGCGCTGCGGTGCAGCAGCGCGCGCACGGTGCCGGGAATGCCCGCCTCGACCGCCTCGTAGATGAGGTCGTGAGAGAAGCGCGCACCTTGAACGATCTGAGCCGCCTCGAGCTCCTCCCACGCCTCCGCCACGCTCATCAGGGGCGCCCCGAGCGTCTCGGCGACCTGCTCCACGTCGAAGTCGCTTTGCAGCACCGCTGCGGCCCGCGCCGCTTGCAACGCCGGGGCAGAGAGACGCTCGAGCCGCTTCGAGAGCAACTCGCCGACCTTCTTGGGAGGCGGCAAGCGCTCGGGAAACGCGGCGCCGAGTCGGTCGGTCTCGATGAGGTGCTTGACGGTCTCAAGCAAAAAGAGCGGATTGCCGCCCGCGTACCGCGCCGCGCCGCGCCGCACGGAGGCGCTCGCGGGCACTCCGAGCGAACTCAGCAACTCGTCCGAATGGGCGTCCCCGAGAGGCTCCAACTCGATCATGACGGCTTGGCCCGCCTCGAGTTGGGCGCGCACGATGGCCTCGGCGCCCGGCGAAAGCTCGCCTTTGCGAAAGGTACAGATCGGCGGAGCGATGTGCTGCGACTCGCCCGACACGCTGCCGTTGCCGTACATGTAGGCGCCGTCCTCCAGCGAGGCTTCGTCGAAGTACTGAAAATCGTCGATGACGTGCACTTGATGGCCGCTCGTGAGAAGCCGCAAGAACTCCGTCATCGCCTGGTGGAAACGCAGTAGGTCGACCTCGTTCGAGATCGGCGGCGCCTCGAAGCCTTGCTCCACGAACTCCGGAAAGTAGCGCGCCATCTCGCGCTTGACCCAGTCGGGAACCTCGACGCCGGGCGCGCGCGCGTAGAGGTTGTGGAACGCCCGAACCGACGAGGACTTCGGATAGCGCGCGTCACCGGGCCGCCCCTGATTCACCATGAATTCGCCCTTGCTCGCGGCGAAGTCCAGCGCGAGGCGCGTCTTGCCAACGCCCGGTGCGCCCGCCAAGTACGCCACCTTGCCCGCGCGCCACGCCTCGTCCAACAGTGCCCACTCGCGCTCGCGACCCACGAGAACCGGTGGGCGCAGCACCGTCACCGGCAGGATCGTCGCGCCTCTCGAAGGTGCGACCGAGGGCACGCGGTTCGCTTCGATGAGCCGCGCGAGTTCGGTCGTGTCCGGCAGTGGTGAGACGCCGAGCTCCTCGCGCAGAACCTCCTCGCACTTGTGGTACGCCTTGAGGGCGGCGGGTCGGTCGCCGCGCAGGTAGTGCAGCCGCATCACGCTTCGCCACGCCTCCTCCGAGACAACGTCGAGGTCGAGAAGCGCGACTGCGCGCGTGAGCGCCTCGTCGTACTCGCCCTCCGCTTCGAGCCGCCTCACTTCGGCGCGCAGCGCGATGCGTCGCCACTCGCGCGAGCGTTCGCGCTGCGCCTCCACCCACTCGTCGAGGTCGGGAACGTCGTCGTAGGTCAGGCCTTGCAGCACCTCGCCTCCGAAGCGCGTGAACTCGCCGTACTCACCACGTAGGAAAATCTCGCGGGCCGTGAGGGCGTCAACGGTGAAGTCCTTGGCGAGCGCGAGAATCTCACCGCCTGTCACGAGGTCGGCGCCCGTGGCCGCCTTGAGCTTGCGAAGCAAATGCACGAGGTTGTTCCTCGCCGCCGCCTCCCGCGTTCCGGGCCACAAGATCTCCGAGAGCCGCGCGCGCCGCGTCGGCCCTTCGAGGGCGAGGTACGCCAGCAACGCCGCCGTCTTGCGCTCGAGCGGCAAGCCGAGCTCGTGGGCCGATTCGAGGTGAGCGGTCCCGAGCATCCGAAGGTGCCAAGAGGGCGCGGTCATGGAAGTTCGCTCATCGTAGCAAAAGCAACACGCGCTTCAGCTGAGAGGACGGGTCCGAGGAGGGTCGCGGCGGTACTCTCCGGACGAAACCCCGAGAAGAGACGATGGGAGCAACGTCGGCGCCGACCGAGGGGCCGAGTCACCACGAAGCGTCTCGCGCGACGAACGCCGATGCATCACGAATGGTCCCGAGAGCATCCATGGTGAACGGCCGTGGACGAACGCGAAGCGGCGCATCATGGCTCCTCGTGAGCCTCGCCGTGTCGAGCGCCCTTGTGCACGACGCAGAAGCGATTGCCATCCGGATCTTCCAGCACGACGTAATCCGCGCTGGGCTTGTACCGCCAGTCCACCCGCTTGGCTCCAATCGCGACGAGTCGCGTCACTTCCGCCTCCTGATCAGGCGTGTAGAGGTCGAGGTGATGACGACGGTGCGTCGACGCTTCCGAGGTGACGAGCTTGATCGCGAGTTGTGGGCCGTGACCGTCCAGCGGGACCAGCACCGCCCAGTCGTCGGACGGGGCTTCGCGCGGGCGGTACCGCAGGGCCTGGGTCCAGAAGGCGACGGCGCGCGGCACATCTCGTACGCCCCACACGATCGAGCCGATTTCGAGCATGCTGACAGCATAGGCTCGAACGTCGGTCCGAAGAGAGCTTCCCCGCGTTCAGGAGAAGGCAGAGTGTTCGAGGCACGGCAGGCGTCGAAGCGGAGGTTGTATCACCGCAATGTCACCTGCGAGCTTGGGAAAGTACGACAAGACAAAACGTCAGGAGCGCTTGCCCCTGACGTTCCACCCTGCGTCGATCAGCGACGAGGACCGTCGGTGGGACCGCCGAGGTGCACTTCGCGTCGATTGTCACGACGAGGAATCAAGCCTGCCAAGCCCAGCAAGCCGAGCAGGCCCCACGGAAAGCCATTGGTTTCCTCGGCGTCTTCCAGGGTGCCTTGCTCGCCGACCCCGGCGTCACTGGAATTCGGGTCGGTCGTTCCGGTCGTGTCGGTCGTTCCGGTCGTGGTGTCGGTCGTGGTGCCGGTATCGTCGGTTTGAGCAAACGCAGGCATCGGCAAGGCGACCAG
>NZ_QJSX01000022.1 GCF_003217515.1 Deinococcus yavapaiensis KR-236
TGCAAAAAGCGCAGGAAGTCCAAGGCGTCGAAGCCACGGTCCAGTACCCACAAGATGCGCGTCACGCCGTGCGCAGTCAGCGCATCCTTGACTGCATTCACCGCCGTTCGGTACTCGGCGTTCTTGCTCTTGAATCCAGGGGCGAGCGTGCTGACTACCGCTTGCCGGGCTTGGCGCTCAACGGCATTACGATTGATTTCTCCGGGCGGGACACCTCTGACGTGTGCATGTCGTAAACGAGTGTTGACGGTGCCGTTCAACGTCTGCAACGCAATCTGAACTGCGGAGTTAGGCATAAAATCGCCCCTCTGACCTGGAGAGGAAGGATCTGTTTGATCTCTCTTGTTCGGTCGCACTCGGAACCTTATAAAACCTGATGACCTTCGAGCAGATCGCCGGGAAAGCTCGAAACCTTGTCAAAACTTCACAACCTCGCGCGGATCGATGAGGGCGGGGCCGTCCTGGAGGAGCTTCACAGACCACGGCGGCGGGACCGACATCTGGAAGGCAGAATGTCGAGCTTCACCCTGCTGCCGCCAGAGGTTCACCTGCCTGGAAGTGGGCCGGGTGGACAGCAGCAACCGGCCCCCGCGTGTGCAGGAACCGGGCTTAAAGACAGTGCCTGAAAGTCTCAGCGCACCGCGATGACGCAGCCACCAGAGACGTCCGGGTTCTCAACGCTATGGGCACCGATCAAGTAGCTCTCACCCGTACCAATGAATGTGGCGGTTGTCGCCGAATTGACGATCAGGTCGTAGGGGAGGTCGTTTATCGGAAAGACATCGAATAACACACCCGAAACGCCGTCGCCGCCGGTGACAGTTGCCACGATGAAACCCTCACCGCCCGCGGAGAGTAACTTAGGGCATGAGAGGGTTACAGCTGTCACCGGCGCGGTGACGGTCACGGTGGCCGCGTTGCTGGTCACCCCGTTCACGACTTCAGTGATGGTGTAGGTGCCCGGGGTGCTGAACACGATGGTGTAGGTGCCATTGAAGCTGTCGGTGCGGGTGTAGCCAGCCGTGATGACGTTGCCGTTGGCGTCCTTGACGGTGAAGGTGGGGGCCGTGCTGCCGTTGGTGGTCACCGTCAGTGTGCTGGCCTGGTTCACGGCCACGATGGCCGGGTCGGCGACCAGGGTGTTGATCACCGGGTTGATGGTGCAGGTGGTGGTGGTCTGGCCGCCCTGATTGGTGGTGCCGGTGATGGTGTAGGTACCGGCCACCGTCGGGGTGAAAGTGGAGCTGTTGCTGCCTGCGGCGGTGGGGGTGAAGGTCACCGTGTTGCCGTTGGGGTCAGTGGCCGTGTACGTCACGCCAGCGGTGCTGCCCGTCACCGTGGAGCTGACCGTGCTCTGCGTTCCCACCACGCCTGTAGTCGGACTGCACACCAGGTTGGCGATGGTCGGGATGACCGTCACAGTGAAGCTGGTGCTGACGCCGTTCACCTGGGCCACGATGGTGTAGTCGCCGGCAGTGCCGCCGATGAAGGTCGCCTGCTGGTTGTTGTTCGGGTCAGGCACGACGCTGACTGCAGCGCCGGCTGGTCCGGTGTACACGAAGTACGAGACCGCCTTGGTGCTGTTGGTGGTGACGCTCAGGGTGCTGCTGTGGTTCACCGCGACCGGGCTGGGAGTCGACGTGCCGCCCGCGATGGTGGTCGCGGCGACCGTGCAAGTGGTCGTGACGGCAGTGCCACCACCGTTGGGGGTGGCGGTGATGGTGTAGATGCCGGCCACGGTCGGGGTGAAGGTCGAGCTGTTGCTGCCCGCGACGTTGCTGAAGGTCAGCGTGGCCGGTCCGGTAGCGCTGTAGGTCACGCCGGCCGTGCTGCCGGTCACCGTGGAGGTGATGGTGCCCTGGTTGCCCGCCACCAAGTTCGGACTGCACACCACGTTGGCGATGGTCGGATTGACCTTCACGGGTGTGGAGGTGGCGGTCTTGGTCGGATCCTGCACGCTGGTGGCCGTCACGCTGTAGCTGCCTGCGGTGGGGAAGCTGTAGGTGGCGCTCGTGGCGGTGCTGCTGACCAGGACGGCGTCGGCCGCAGTGGTGCTGAAGGTCATGCCTGAGCCATTCCCGCCGTTCACAGTGGCGGTGAAGGTCTGCTGGGTGTTCACGGCCACCGTCGCGCTGGTCGGGGCGATGGTCACCGAGCTTACCGGCGCCGGGGTGACGGTGACCGTCACCGTGTTGCTGGTCAAACCGTTCACGACTTCGCTGATGCTGTAGGTGCCAGCGATGCTCGCCATGAAGGTGTAGGTGCCGTTGTTGTTGGTGGTGAGGGTGTAGTTGGCTATGGGCACGACGTTGCCGTTCGCATCCCTGACGGTGAAGGTGGGGGTCGTGGTGCCGTTGGTGGTCACCGTCAGCGTGCTGGGCTGGTTCACCGGCACGCTGGTCGGGTTGGCGACCAGCGTGTTGTTCACCGGGTTGACGATGCAGGTAATGCTGGTCGTGGTGGTCACGCCGCCCTGGATGTTGGTGGCGGTCACGCTGTAGGCCGACTGGGCGGGGACGGGGACGTTGGGTGCGATGAAGGTGGCGTTGTTGGCGTTGGCCGGGTCAGGGGTGAAGGTCAGGCCGTTGGCCGTGTAGGTCACGCCAGTGTTGCTGCCGGTCACCGTGCTGCTGATGGTGCCGGTCTGGCCCGAGGTCACGGCCGGGCAGCTGGTGGTAGCGAAGACCGAGTGCACCGTGATGGTCGCCGGGCCGCTGGTGGTACCGTTCACCCGGGCCGCAACGCTGTAGGTCCCTGCGGTGCTGAACGCGATGGTGTAGGTGCCGTTGTTGTTGTCAGTGAGGGTGAAGCCGGACGTGATGACGTTGTTGTTAGCATTCCTGACGACGATGACGGGGACCTGGGTGCTGTTGGTGGTGACCGTCAGTGTGCTGGCCTCGTTCACGGTCACGGTGGTCGCGTTGGTCGCCACGGTGATCGTCGTCGCGGCAACGTCGCAGGTGGTGGTCTGGGCCGTGCCGCCGCCCTTCGGGGTGGCGGTGATGGTGTAGGTGCCCGCCGTGGTCGGGGTGAAGGTGGCGGCGTTGTTGTTGTTCGGGTTGGACGTAAAGGTCAAGGTGGCCGGGCCGGTAGCGGTGAAGGTGACGCCCGCGGTGCTGCCGGTGACCGTGCTGGTGATGCTGCCCTGGTTGCCCGCCACGAGGTCCGTGCTACAGGCAGTGTTACTCACGACCGCGGGCGAGGGGTTGACGGTGTAGTTGATGGTGGTGCTCGTGGCCACCGCGGTGGTGTCCGCGCTGGTGGCGGTCGCGCCGATCACGTACACGCCGACCTGGGCAGGGGTGAAGGTCGCCGTGGAGGTGCCGTTGGTGGTTGTTGCGCCAAGGGTGAAGGTGGTGCCGTCCGGCCGGGTGACGTTGAAGGCGACGTTGGCCCCGCCGGTGGTCGTGGTGGTCAGGGTCGTCACGGCGCCCACGGTCCCGGGGTTGGGGTTGGCCTGCGGCTGGGTGACCGTCGGGTTGGCGTTGACCGTGACGGTGAAGGTGGTGCTGACACCACCGCTGGTGGCGGTGATGGTGTAGGTGCCGGGCTGGGTGGCGCTGAAGGTGGCCTGCTGGTTGTTACCGGTGTTGGTGGTGATGGTGGCGCTACTCGCGTTGGCGCCGGTCACCGTGTAGGTCACGGCCTGATCACTGTTGGTGGTGACGCTCAGCGTGGTGTTCTGGCCGGGAAGCAGATTGGTGGCCGAAGAGGTGCCGTTACCGATGGTCGTGGGCGTAGGGTTGGGCGCGGCGCAGACGATATGGACCGTAATGGTCTTGGTCAGCGTGTTGGCGCCGGTGCCGGCAGTCAGGGTGAGCGTCTTGTCCTGGTTGTAGCCAGTGCCGGTTGCTGGGCAGGCGGCGCTGAAGCCCAGGGTGGCAGTGGCGTTGGGCTGCACGGTGATGCTGCCGTTCGTGACGCCACTCACCGTGATCCAGGTGGGCAGGTTGTTGAGGCCCTCCACGTTCACTGTGACGGCGCTCGTGCCGTTGTTGGTGACGGTGACGCTCCGGGTCTCGGTCTGACCTGCGGTGCCGTTGAAGCTGACCGTCCCGTTGTTGCCGAAGGTCAGGGAGGGCGGCGTGGCGACAGGAGTCTGAGCGCAGCTACCAAGCGCCAGGGCAACTGACAACAAGCTGGCGATCTGGCGTAGGTTTTTCATATTAATTTCACTGTACGACTTGCGGTACCGCTTCGTGGTGCGACCGGGGGCACGCTGTCAGTTCATCCGTCGGAGTCGGTTGAGGTGGCTGGGCATTGCTCCCTGAACGTCAACCCAGACTGTGGTACGCGCGGGCGTGCGGGTGGTGAAGCGCAACATTCCTACCTTCAAAGGAGTGGTTGATAGTTGTCAACCGCTTTCACGGGTATCTGTCATGGGGTACCGAGCTGGAACGTTTCGGGGGTGGTTCCTCGAAATTTCAGCGCTGAAGAAATGAAGGCCTGCGTACCACGAGAGCACGTCATGTACTAACGCCCCTTTTTATGGTGTCTGTTTTGTCTGTTTCGCCGGGCAGCGCTGGGGGTGCTCACCACGCGGGCTGATCTTAGGGAATCTTAGGTGCGCCGGGCAGCTCGACAGGGAGCGCGGGCGGTTCCTGGAAGTTTCAGCCCTGAAGAAATGAAGGTGACAGCAGCGGAACAGGATGAAACAGGATCGCGGACCATGCGCGTCAGGTGTTGTCAGGTCGCGCTCGAAACCTTAGCAAAACGTAGCAACCTCGAGCGGATCGACGAGGGGCAGGCCGTCTTGTAGGAGCTTCACGAGGATCGGCGCGAGGTGGTGCATACCGTGTGGAACAGCAATTCAGGTAGGGAGAGCAAGCGTGCCGAGCGTGTCCGCCTCGAGTAACCACCGGACGTCCGTCAGCAACTGCCCGAGGTCCGGCGTGTCCCACGGTCCAATTCGGTACACCTCGGCATGCCAAAACTCCTCTGACCCTTTACCGATGGGTACGCCGTCCTCCCGAGCGCGTTGAAACGTCGGCGCTTTGGCGTACCCGATGTAGTCGTACAACCCGTGATGCCGCGCCGTGTACCATGTTCCGCCCGGCGTCCACCCCGACAAGATGCGGCCTTCATCAGGAACCGGCTGCGAAACTTCGAACCCGGCGATCACCTGGTGTACAACCTGATCGTCGCGTGACGGTGGGTGTGGTGGACCGAAGCACATCGGAGGGCTCGCGGGCTCCATGCTGAAGCGAGCGAGGTACGCGCGCAGTTCCTTGAACGCGAGGTCCCGCGCTTCCTCGATTCGTGAAAGCCCCACTTGGTAGTGCAGGTACACGAAGGGCACGGAGGGACGAATTTCCACGCGCACGTCATAAGGGCGCAGATCTCGTGGGTACGCGCGTCTGCGGCGAATGCCCTCGATGCGTCCCGTGAGGGTTTCGAGTTCCTGCTGCAACTGCCGTTCGTACCGATCCAGGACTTCTTGCAAGTACGCCTCGGTGGGGCACTGCATGAAGTCTCGAAGGACGTCGAGGGGCACGTGGATGAAGCGCAGTTTCTGCAGGAGGCGCGCGTGCTCGAGTTGCGTCGGCGTGTAGTACCGATAATTGCTTTGCGCATCGATATAGGCGGGTTTGAGCAGCCCTTCCGCGTCGTAGTACCGCAGCGTCTTGATGCTGATGTTGCTCAGCTTGGCGAACTGCCCGATGCTGAACAGCGCCTCCTTGGATACGTCCATCCCTGCCTCCGTCCCGTCACGATAGGTCTCGCCGGGGAGAGCGTGATGAACTCAGGCGGGCTGACGGGTGACAGAGTCGATGCGCAAGGCGAGTCGGTGGAGCAGCGAAGCGAGGGTGTGCCGCCACACTGAGCCTTGAGGTGCCTTGAGGGGTGCATCGAATGGAGCGTCAATGGGGGCGTCGGTCAGTTGTTCGGTGACGCGGTCTTGGATGCGGAACAACTCGTATTGAAAGCGGGCTTGAGCGGTGTCCATGTTGCCCTCCTTGCTTCCAAGGGTGAGGGCTCCAGTTACGGGAGAGTCAAGCGTCGCATGGGGATGCCTAATTTCTCTGCAAGCAACAGGAACTGTCGCAGGCGAGGTGTTCATCAGCAGCTTCACAAGGATGGGCGTGAGGTGCGCGCGCATCTCGCTGGGCGTGCCCTCGTCGAAGGTGACGGTGAAGGCACGCGTGGGCGGTTCGAGGAAGCTCACGCGGGCTGTGCCGTCTTCGTGAATGTGGACGTGCGCGAGGTCGAAGTGATCCTCGTGAATGTGGAAGTCAAAGCCGGGCGGATGGGATCGACGAGACAGGGGCGTGACGGTTATTGATAACCGCAAAAGTTACGCGGGCGGCATGGGACTGAGGCCGCCATTATCGCGGAGCAAATACGCGGGCGCCTCCCGCTTCACTTCGACCGATGTCAGTAACACGCCGAGTACGCTAGAGAGGGAAGGTGAACGCCGGGAAAAACGCCGGGCCGCTCGAAGCATGAAAAAAGCGCCCTTTCGAGGCGCTGATAAGGAAAAGATAGCGTTGTATGCGCGGTGGGTCAACTCGATACGCTGGAAAGCGGACAAAAGTGCGCATAGTGAGACATGAAGCCTCACGTGCCCATCGGCGCGTCGTACGCATCGGTCGTCACGCTTCGCACCGGTTCGTTCGGGCTCCAGATGTCACGCAACGCCCGCAGCGCCTCCACGTAATCCGGCATTTCCGCCGCTTCCGGCGGCGCCATGGCTGGCGGCGGCTCGCTGGGCGTCGGCGACGCCGCGCGTTCGGAAAACGTTGGCACGAAGATGATCAGCGCCACGTTGACTGCCATGATGACGCTTATCAGCGCGAGCAGCACGCCCTTCGTTTTCGCGTTCATGCTTTTGAAGTACCACGCGCCGCCACGTGAGGAGCGCGAGCATGAAGAAAAGGACGTTGCAGGCGCCGTACCCGGTGAGCTGCGTAAACGCCCCAAGGAAGAGCCAACCACCGGCCGTCCCGGGCCGCGCGCGTGGCGTATGCCACTTCACCTACGCACGCAAGAAACAAGCGCGGCATACTGAATGTCACCGTACTGCTTCCTTCACGCCACTGCCCGGTCAATCTTCAGGAGCTTCCTTGAACATCGAATCCATCCCGGCAGTCGACCACGACAGCCTCAAAGACCTCCTCGTTTCCATGGGCACCGAGCAGACGTTGATGGTGTGGGGTCCGCCGGGCGTCGGGAAAAGCGAAGTCATCGAAACCTTCGGCCGTGAACTCGGCATGCCCGTGTCCATCCTGCTCGGCTCGCAAATGAGCCCTGAAGATCTCGCCGTGCCCCTCATCGACCCCGCCACGTACACCACACGCATGTGCCCGCCCGCGACCCTCATGCGCGCCGAGCCGAGCGTGGTGTTCATCGACGAACTCAACGCCGCCGAACCGGACGTGATGCGCGCCTTCTTCCCGCTCATCAACGAACGCCGCATCGGAGGGCACTTCTTTCCGCGCGGCACCGTCGTCGTATGCGCCGCCAACCCCACGTCGCACAACTCCGTCGCGCGACCCATTCCCGCGCCCCTGATGAGCCGCATGTTCCACGTGCACCTCAAGATCACCTCCACGCGCGGTTGGCTCGCATGGGCCGACGCGAACGGCGTGCACCCCCTCGTGCGTGAATTCATCGCAGAAGCGGGCCTGAAGTACCTCATCGGCAAGCCTGGCGATGACGACGAGCTCGCCACGAATCCACGCGCGTGGGCGATCGCGTCCAAGGCGTTGTACGGCTGGCAAATCGACCGCGCGCCAAACGCGGGCAGCGCCGAGCACGCCAAGCGCGTCGCGCAGATCGTGCGTGGTGCCGTCGCGCCGCGAGACGCCGAAGAGTTCGGCGCGTGGCTGTCCAGGCGCTCGCAGAACTTGTCGCTGCAAGCGGTGCTGCGCGGCGAGCAGAAACTACCCGATCCCCTCGAGCACCGCGCGCTCGTCGCGCACCTCGTGACGCTGCTGCGCAGCCGCCTCGAGCACGAACTGCCGCGCCTCGAGGCGGACTTGCGCGGCGACGCGAAGGTCTTCGCCGCGCAAGCCGTGAGCTTCGTGCAGACCCTCGCCGTGAGCGCCCCCGAGCTCGGCAACGCCCTCCTCGCGAGCGAGCGCGTGCCCGCGTGGTTCCTCGAGCGGGTCGGCGCGCGCCTCGCGGCCGTGCACAACTGAAAGAGGCGACCTTGACGACTCCGACCATCTGGACGCCCATCGCGCCCGCCCGCGCGATGGACGCGCGCGTGCTGCGCACGCTCCTCGAACGGCACGTCACGGTCATCGATTGGCGTTGGGACGACGACTTCGACCCAGCGGACGTCATCATCGCCGCGAACACCACGCGGGCCGGCGCGCCCTACGCCCGCACGCGCCCACTGCGCGTGTCCAGCGGCGCGTGGACGCTCGCCGAACCGCTGCGCCTCGCCGCTTCCGAGCACGTCAACGCTTTGTGGTGGCACTACCTCGCCACGCTCGCCCGAGCGAGCGTGAAACTGGACTTGCCGCGCCTCGCGAGCGCGTGGATCGCCGATGAGTTGCGCGCGCGCGACGTGAACGCGTGGCGTGACGCGAACCTCGACGCGTTCGCGCTGCTCGAACGCACCGCGTCCGCCGCGATGATCATCGTCGCTGACGGCGAAGTGCACGCCCACGGCGGTTTCCTCGACGACGACCCGAGCGGGCACGCCGCGTGGGCCGATCAAGGTCGCGTGCCCCTCGGTCGCCACGGCTGGCGAGACGCGCTCGCCAGCGTGCAAAGCGGACGGTTGACGCCTCAACTCATCGAACCGTGGGGACCGATGCTCGACGCGACCGGCGTCTTCCCCGACGGCGCCTTCGAAGGCGTGCCCAGCGGCATCGCGAACACCCTTCGCCGCCTCAACCGCGCCGTGCAAGGCCACCCGCGCGCCGCGCAAGGCGGTGAAGGCGGTGAAGCGAACGTCGCGTGGGCGCACGAGCACCCCGACGCCTCGCACCGCTTCGAAAGAACGGCGAACACGCGCCGTTCCACGGTCACGTCACGCCTCGCGTACCAACTCGGACGTGCCGCGCGCGAAGCGGCCATGAGCCGCGCGCAAGAACGCCTTGAACACCACGCGTCGCACGCGCGTGAGGACGCCCCGAGTGGCCTCGCGAGCGCCATGCAAGAACTCTCCACCGCCTTGCAGCCCGTCTTGGCGGGCAAACGCGGCGACCGCGACAATGAAGCCAACGAACGCCGCGTGGACGCGGTGCTGCTCGCGTGGAGTGACGTCGGTCAGAACATCCCGCACCTTCGCCCGACCCTCGCCGAGTTGCAACTCGAACTCGACCCCGTGCGGTGCTTGCGCGCCCGCGTGTCCGGCGTCGCCCTCGACCCGACCTTGAAGGTCGTGTACGTCAACCTCGGCGCGGGCTTCGAGCACGAGCAACTCACGTACGCCTTCGCTGAACTCGCGCTGCACCTCGCGCTCGGTCACCCCGCGCGCGGACATGACAAGCAACCAAACGCGTGGAATTACGCGTGTGATTTGCTGCTCGCCGGGTGGCTCGAGCGCATGGGGTACGGCACGCGACCCGACGGCGCGCCGTACGACGCGACGCTGTCGAACCTCGACTCGGCCGAAGCGATTTATTTGCGTCTGCTCGACGACCCGAGCCTCTTGCGGCGCCGTCCCAGCTTGCGTGGCGCCAGCCTGCCCGACTTGATCGGCGCGGGTGAAGACGCCGCGCGCGCCTTGACCGACGAAGAAGACCGCGCGTGGCGTGACGCGGCCGCGCGCGGCATGGAAGAAGCCGACGCGCTTCGCTGGGCGGGCTCCATGCCCGCCGGGTTGAACCGCGCGCTTCGCGAACGCGGGGCCGAACCGATTCCGTGGCGACCCGCGTTGCAAGCGTACCTTTCGAAGGTCGTGCCGGTACGCGTGCGTCGCCGCACGTACGCGCACCCGAGTCGCCGCAGCAGCCTCAACCCGAACGAACCACGCGCGGGACGCGGCCGTGACGAACCCGGCCCGCGCCACTCGCTCGTGCTCGTGGTGGACACGTCCGGCAGCGTCGGCGACCGTGACCTCGCCGAAGCGCTCGGCGGCGTGCGCACCACCTGTCAGGTCTTGGGCGTCGACCGCGTGCGGGTGCTGTCATGCGACGCGGGCGTCACCGACCACGGGTGGAGCGCGCCGTGGCGCGCCGGGGACCGCCTCGTCCTGAAAGGTGGCGGCGGCACGTCCCTCATCCCGGCGTTGATGCTCACCGAGCAACTCGAACACGAACCCGACGGCATTCACCCGGACACGCCGATGCTCATCGTCACGGATGGCCTGTTCGACGATCGCCTCGCGCCGCGCCGCGAACACGCCTTCCTCATGCCGCCTGGTACGCGCTTGTTGTTCGCGACACGCGCGCCCGTCTTCACCATTCGCGCGACCTGAACGACGCTCCGTGATCTTCACACGCCGAGAGCAACCAAGGCGCGTGAACCGTTCAGTCCACGCGCTTTCACTCACGAAACGAACGTGTTGTTACTCCGCGGTTGCAAGGACGATTCCTTCACGGCAGGCAGGCTGTTCCTTACGTCGAGCAGCAGCATCAACAGCGCCGCCTGCCCGTCCTCTCTGCTCGTGACGCGCTGCCTGCCGACACGCGAGATCCGTCGTCGCGCCGCAAGCCGAACGGCCGAGGCACCGTTCGCTCAGTCGGCAAGAAGTACCGATGGGACATCACGCTCGGCTGCCGAGCCGACGGTTCGCGCATCTCACGCTCCGGCTACGAAGTGACGAAGGTCGGAGCGGAAACAGCCATGAGCACCACGCTCACTGACTAAAGAGCGTGTATGAACGCCTTGCGAAGCGGTGACCAATGAAGTACGTCGTCCTCTGACACGATGAAGGCATGCAAGCCGTGTCCACCTCTCGTCCCCTCCTCGTGCTGGACCTCGACGAAACGCTTTGGCACGGCATCGACGATCCGACACAGCCGACGGGCGTCCGTTTTCTCCTCCGGCCTCACCTCCGCACCTTCCTCGAAACGGTTGGTCAGCACTATGACCTTGCCGTGTGGACGGCGGCGACCGAAGACTGGATGCACGCGGGCCTCACCGCCATTCGTGAAGCGGCCGAATTCGACCTTGCGGAACGCGCGTTCTTCCTGTGGCACCGCGAGCGGTGTACCTGGAAGCGCACCGAGGACGGTGCGTACGCGTTCCGCAAGCCCGCACGCAAGTTCAACGCCGGGTGGATTCGCAGCAAATACCCTCGTCATCGCGTTCTCGTTGTCGATGACGTCGCGTCGAATTACGCCTGCGGTTATGGACACCTCGTCAAGGTCTCACCGTGGACGGGCGACGAAATGGACACGGAACTCGAAGCGCTGACGTACTACCTCACGTCGATCGCTCGGCACGAAGATGTACGCAGCCTGGAGAAACGAGGCTGGCGAACGAGGGCTGCCACGTTTTCGTGACGTCAATTGAGAACCTGTGGCGGTGCCCGGACGAGGCGACGGAGCATCAAGCGGATCATCGCGAGGTACACGAGAACCTCCGTCGTGGCCGCTAGCGCTTCGTCATCCTTCGAAAGCCGACGGCATTTGTTCAGCCACGAGAAGGTCCGCTCAACGACCCAGCGCCTCCGCAGGACGTTGAACGTACCGCGCTGTTCGACTTGCTTGAGGAGTTCCGGGTCGTAACGTTGCGCTTGCCGCCACCAGGGGTACACCACTTCGAGCGTCACACCCTGCTCGCTTTTCGCCCAGCGCAAGAAGTTCCCCGTGTACCCCTGGTCCGCCCAGACGTGTCGCAGGTTCGGGTACTCGTCGTGCAAGCCTTCCAGTACGAGCTTGCCGCCGTCTCGGTCCTGCATGTCGGCCGGATGTACCGCGACACGAAGAATCAAGCCGAGGATGTGCCGCTTGCGGCCGTTGACTTTCTTGGCGCCGTCGAACCCTCGCGCACCGCCCGCTTCGGTGGTCTTGGCGCTTTGCGAGTCGATGATGCCCGCGGTCGGTTGAGGATTGCGCCCGAGTCGCATGCGGAGCAACTCGCGGAAGTACGTGTGGAGGCTTTCCCAGGTGCCGTTGAGTCGCCAGCGCCGATAGAGGGCGTACACGGTCGTCCACTTGGGAAAGTCGGCGGGCAGGAAGCGCCAGGCGCAACCGGTCTTGAGGACGTAGAGCATCGCGCCCTCAAGGTCGCGGCGATTGAGGACACGTGGTCGGCCTGTGTCAAAGGGACCGGGGAGTTGCGGTTCGAGCAAAGCCCATTCCACGTCGGTGAGGTCGCTTGGATAGGAGGTCGACATGCCTCACGGTACGGTGAAAAAGTGCGTACAGGACGACTCGTAGTCGTTCATATACGCACTTTAGGTCGTGTTGGCCAAGGGTGTACGCTACGCCAGCGTGCGCTGCATCACCCAGAAGCCCGGCCGCGCCTCGAAGCCCAAGCGGCGATTCACCGCTAGCATCGGCGCGTTGATGCTCAGGTTGTTCGTGCTCATCGTCGAAAATCCCGCCGCACGCGCCCGACGAATCACGTTCACCTTCAACGCCCGCGCGACGCCCATCCCCCGTGCTTCGGGTGCCACGCCCGTGATGGCGTTGTACGCGCCGTGCGGCAACGACGCCATCACGCTCAGTCCCAACCACTCCTGCCCGCGCGTCGCCAGCACGATCCACTCGGGCCGCACCATCGGGGATTCACGCATGATGCGCCGTACCTGCTCCACCGGCATGCGCGGCATCCCTCGGTAGTCCGGCGTTTCCGCCACTCGGTCGTTGCGGAAGTCGTACAGCCGCGACCAGTTCGCCTCGTCGCTGCCCAGCGTCCGCATGTCCTCGAAGGTGATTCCGGCGTCGGCCACGCGGCGCTCGACGTCGGCGTGTGCGGCTTCGTCGAAGGTGGTGAGGTCGAGGGTGGATTCGAAGCGGTGGAAGTGCAGCGCGAAGCCTCGCCGCTCCGCCCAGGCCCGTCCTTCGGGGTTGACGTCGCGCACGCTGACTTCCAACGTGTGCGCACCCTGGGCAAGCGCGAGGTCGAGGACGCGCGTGAGCAACGCCTCGCCGTACCCACGTCCGCGCGCGTCGGGCGCGACGACCGGGTGCGTGATGAAGACGCCCGGCCGCATGGCGTTGGTGAAGAGCACGGCGGTGCCTTGCACGTTCCCGTCGGCGTCTTCGAGGACGAGGCGCTGAAAGTAGCTGGCGATCTGCCGAGGGAAGCGCTCGGACTCGGCGAATGCTTGCGGCGTGTACGGCTCGGTCTCGTCGGTGTTGAGGATGGCGACGTACGCGGCGAGATCGTCGGGGTGCGCGTCACGGAGGGTGTACGACGTGGGCAGGGTCGTCATGCCTCAGCATGACCTCTTGGAAGCAACTCATTCTACCTGCGCTCTACACAGCGCTGACGCGTCGTCTTCCCCCTTGGCCTACATGACCTAGAATGCGGTTGTGCCTCGTCAAAAGACGCCGAGCATTCCGGAAATGACCCACGCCGTGCGCGTGGCGCTGGAACGATTCGCCGATGACGACGCGCGCGCCGCGTTACTCAACGCCAGCACTTGGCGTGACGCGTACCCGAGCGCCACCGACGCCAACAGCGCGGCGGAACTCCTCAAAGCGGAGTACTTCGGGTGGATGGCCGTCGAGTGGGTGCGGATCAACGGACAAGAACTTCACGAGGACGTCGTCGCGCCCTTGAAAGGCGTGCGGCGTGTACGCGCAGGCAACAGCGACGAGAAAGCCCTGTGGAAAGAGCGGGCGTTGTACGTGCAACCGCTGCGAGCGTACTACCGCCTGCCCGCGCGCGTGCCTCAATGGGTGCTGCGCTCAGGCGTGCAAAACGCGCACTTCCCCGCCGTCGTCGCACCCGACGCAGTCACGACCGCGTCCGCCCCGCAAGCGCCCGGCCCCTTCCTCACGGTCTTCGCGAACAAACCCGGTGTGTTCATCGATCGCGCAACGCGCGGCACGCACGGTTGGGACGAAGTCACGCTGCAATACCGGGACGCGTTCGAGGAAACGCTCGCCCTCGATTACTTCGAGGAAGACGCCGCGCCCGAGCAGCTCCGGCAGCAACTCATGACCCTCGACCCGCGCACCAGCGACGTGTGGCGCCTCCTCACGGCGCGCGCCCTCGAAGCGGACGGCGACGACGTCTTCGCGCCGATCACCATCCGCCCGGACGAACTCGCGCGCGCCCTCGGTCTCAAACCGCACCCGAAGGGCGGCATGCGCGGCAAAGACCTCGTGCACTGCTCGCGGTCCCTACATCACCTCGAGCGCTTGTGGTTGACGATGCCCGACACGCGCTTCCCGGACCGCGTGACCCGCAAGCGCGTCCTCGCCGTGATGGAACGCGGGTACACGCGACAAATCGACGGTCAGTTCATCCCGAACTCGTGGACGGTCGTGCTCGGCGAGTGGGCGAAGTACTTCCCCAAGAGTTACGCGCCTATCTTCCGCAGCCTCGTTGAGCTTCCGGCGAATTCCGCCACGAATTTATGGGCGAAGCAAGTCGGCACGGAACTCACGTACCTCGTGCGTGAAACCGCCGACCTTGAAGGCGACGTGCGCTTTGTCAGCGTGCACGCGTTGCTCGAACGGGCCAGCCTGCTCAACGACGTCAACGACATGCGCGCCAACAAAAACTTCAACCGAGCGCTCGAACGCTTGGAAGGCACGCTTGACTTGCTGCATGACCTCGGCGTGCACGACGGATGGCGGTACGTGCCGGACAGCGCTGCTCTCCTCGATCGCCTGCAAGGCAAGCCAGAGTTCTACGACGCATGGCTGCAAAGCGTGATCGAAATTCGCGTGCCCGCGCCCCTACTCGCCGCGACGCAAGCGCTCGTGGAACGCACGAGCCGGACGCGCTGACCCCACCTGACTGCCGAACGCGACACGTTACCGCACCGCGACACGGCGGTGCGAGCGCGACGGCAAGCTGAAGCGTCAAGGTGACGTGCCCTGAATGTCACCACTTCACGGGATTCCGCGTTTCACCCCCACCTGACTGCCGAACGCGCGGCGTTATACCCCCACCCACGTGCCGAACGCACCCCCACCTGACTGCCGAACGCGTGCGTTTACATCCCCACCTGACTGCCGAACGCGCGGGTGTTTCCACCCCACCTGACTGCCGAATGCGCAGGTGTTTCCACCCCACCTGGCTGCCGAACCACCACGGACTCGTCAATACAAACATCTGCGTGGACGCGCTTGAACGACATTCACCATCGCTAGGTGAATGTCGGCGCTCCACGTCTCAGCGGCACTCTGGATGCGAAAAGGGCGTGTGTACACTGGGCGCAACGTGAACTGATAAGCACACTCTCATGAGTGCCATTACGAACTTGGCCAGTGAACGTCAAGCAACGTCGAACACGATCAGCGCTCCCGCCCTCCAGGAGGTCCTAGCTCCCAACGCGCTCATAAGCCAATAAACATCTCCGGCGGCAACCGGGGACTGCACGCTCGGTAGAGCGACCTACGCAACGGTCATCCTACCGAGACAACCTCTTGTTCCTCAAGGAGGCTCACATGACCGTCTCTTCACTGAGCGACGGACATCCCGTCGTGTCGCACCTCCCTCCATCCGACGAAGCGCGCTTGCAGCAAGCGCAACGCGACCTGCTCACCAAACGCCAAGCGGACCTCGAATTCCGCCGCGTTCTCCGCGAAAGCGAGCAACGCCCCCTCCCCTTCCCCAGCGTGCTCTCCCGACCCCCCGTCAAGCTACCCACGCCGATCGCGTCGCCTCGACCCGCGAAGGTCATTCCGACGCGCCGCGTGCCGCACGCCCAACCGGAAGTCGACGTCCTCGACCGCACGCAGCGCGCCCTCACACTCGCCGAAGCGCACTTCGCGCGCCTGCGCCCCGGCGTGCACGACCGCGCCCGCACCGTGTACGCCGCCCTCGTCGAAGCCGCGTACACCCTCGTCGCGCTGCGCGGCCACAGCGAACACGTCACCAGCTACGTGTACTTCACCGTCCTCGACGCCTTGCCGGTCGCCACGAACCTCAGCGCCGCCACGTGCGAACGCGCCCTCAGCGACCTGCGCGACGTCGGCCTGGTACACACCCGCCGCTGGTACACCAGCGCGCGCTTCCCCACCGCCGATGGTACGTTCGAGCCGCAACGCTGCTGCGGAGGCGTCTTCGTGTGCGTCCTCCTCCGCGCCCGCGTGGGCGCGCGCGCCCACCTCCGCCCCGAGGACCTCACCGCCGCGCCCCGCGATCTCGACGCGGACCGAAAACGCGGCCGCACCGCCTGGCAACTTCGAAAGGAAGTCGCCGAAAAGCGCGTGAGGGAATCATCTTCCTATCCAGATAGGAAGGTTGGAATTAAAGGCCTTTTGCAGTGGACGTTAGAAAATCCCACTTCAACTCCCTCCGTTGGAGTTGATTCCCTCACCGCCGCCAACGACCCGGCCGACGTCGTCTGGAACCTCTCCGCGGTGCTGTCCACCACTCCGCAAGCGCGCGGCGACGCCATCGAAGCGGCCGCCACCGCCCTCGCCCGCCTCTACCGCGATCCCGGCAGCATCAAACACTACTGCCGCCTCCTGCACCGCGCCGTCACCGCCGAATTCCAAGGCATCCCCGCCTTGTCACGCCTGCAATTCACACTACAACGCGTCCTCATCCACATGCGCGAAACGCCACCCCGCCGACCCGGCGCCATCATCATCCGCGAACTCAAACTGAGCGGCTGGTGGAACGAGGTCTACCGCGCCGCCTAACCCCCTCGGCCACACACCACCCCCTTGCCCCAAGCCTCAGCCGACGCGAACGCGAAGGAGAACGGCTAGGGCGCCCGTCCTTCTTGCCGGTACACGCAACTCGAGGCGCCCCTCAAGCGTGAAAAATAGACGGTGTGTGGCCGAGGTCGTCGTTGGTGGTTGGTCGATGGGATCGCTCGAAGGGCTTGGGGACGCGCTAGGTGGTGGGGATGGAAGTCGTGAGGGCGCGTCGATCCATGGACGAGGGACGCGTGAACGTTCACGTGATCTTGCATGCTTCGAGCGACAGTGGCCGGGGCGGGACGTGCGTGACTCGACTCTCGAGCGGTGAGGGAGTGGGGTGAGGGGGTGGGGTCAAGGGGGTTAGTATCGCTGCGAGGTTCTCCCCAGGAAAAGGAGTGGGTCTCCCCCAAGCCCGCCCGAAGCAGCACCAGGGTGCTCTGCGCTCAGACCCGCGTCTAGACGGTGTTTACCAGAATGAGCAGGGGGGAGCAAGGGGGGGGTGTAGGGTGCTTTTGATGTCCTGCCTGGTTCTTGTTCGTGAAAATCTTCGTTGGGGGTCACTCGTTCCCCGTTACGTGACGTTACTTTCGGGTGTGCGCCGACGATGAGAACCCTGAGCTCTTCGTTTCTTCCCCAACTGTTCCTTGGAACGCATGTGAATCGAACGCGCCGTTGTTTCCGTCCTATCCGTCCTCAAGATCCGCCATGGACGGTGGGAGGTGTGGGTTGTGTTCTAACGGTGTGGCGCTGCCAGATCCAGCGCGTTCGATTTAACTTCGGGCAACGTCTGGTTGCCAATAAGGTGCGACGTCGGTGATGCGCCCTCGTTTGATCGACATCCGTGATAGGGAGGCCTCGTCATGGCGTTTGAGGCAAATCACGGGGGGAGGGGCGTCTGGTCGAATGCGATGACACAGGGAGTCGCTGGAGCTTAGTCATCGTGCTGACACGGCGAAAGCCCTATTGCTTCGTTGATGCGAGGGCCAGTAGGGTCGGCATGGCGATGTCCCGCCGAGAGGTTGAGGCTTTGAACTTCCAGGCGTGCACGTAAGAGCGGTTCCTTCTCCGCGGGAGTCCTCAGGCGCCCATGCCGTAATTGACTTTCGTCAGCATGCGCGCAGGATGTCGAGGTCCGCGCCCAGCTTCCGCACCACCATCGCGCCGGGTCTCTTCAAGTCGCGCCACTCGTCTTGCCTTGCCGCGACCACGAGGAGGCGCAGCACGCACTGCACGCGACTCAACATCCGCAGACCCTGGAATTCGGCCTTCACGGCCTTCTCCAGCACGAGGATGTAGAACCCGCGGCTGTGCTGGTCGCGCAACGCGACGCTGAGGACGCTCGCCATCGATCCGATCAACTGCACGCGCTTGGCGGGTGGCGTGTAGAGCAGCTGGGGCAAGGCGTCCACGACCTCGCTTGCCGACATGGAACGGTCAGGAACAAGAACGGCGGGTTGTACAATATTTTTTCCCAACGCCCAACCTGCAAGATCCTGAATTTTCACTCGACTTACCGAGTGTTTCTCTGACTGTTTCAAAAAGGCGAAGGCGGTGCGGCCCACTTCACGGTCAGCGTCCAGGTCACGGTAAGCGTACCTAAGTTCCTCCGCGAGTAGCTTCACCCTGAGGTTCGAACGCGTTGCGACTTTGAACAGCGTTCCGGTGTTGCGTGTCACGCCCCTTGACGTGCCTTTGTGTTGGCATTTGTCGATCACGCCGAGCGTCTTCAGCTTTCCGAGGTAGCGCCACAGGGTCGTGCGGCCGATCCTGAGGTGTGCGGCCAGGAGTTCCTGCACGCCGTGGAAGCAGACGGTGTCGGGGCGGACGCGGTACGCACGGCCTTCGACGACGCGAAGGGCGATCTCGAGGAGTGCTTCGAACACCTCGCGCACTTTGGGTGGTACCTTCATGCCCGCTAGAATGGCTTCGCATTCGCTTTGAGCAGCGTGCGGCGGGGTTTCGGAGCAAGTTGAAGAGGATTCTGTGGGCGTTGAGGCTGGTGAAGGTGCGACGCCCGTGGAGGTGGGTACGCGGATGGCCTCACCTTCACGGCGGAGCGAGAGCATGCTGGCAAGCCACGCGGCCTTCTTGGCCGCGAAGGAATGGCTGGATTGTGGGGTTTGCACGGCTTGACCTTTCCGCCGAGGTGTGCAACCCTGATTTTGCGATCTCGGGGGTTTGCATACCTCGGACTTTCACGCCTCAGCTTGCCGGCCGAGGCGTGATTGCGTTTGGGACTAGCCTACACCTGTTGCCCTCAAAGGTCAACACAAAAATGCGCTCTAGGAGAGCGTTTTTGTGTTTTGAGCATACACCCCCCTCCCCTCTTTGTCACCCTAGAAGCACTATTCCGAAGCTTGTTGGCAGATTCGCAAGTTGTGTTAACGCCGTGGTCAGCGACAACAATCTTTACAGGCGTTGCTCACGGCGCTTCTCGGGTTTAGCGTTGGCGTGCACGCTGCTGAGCGGTAGGACCCGGTTGAGCGACCCGTCCAGGTGATGTGACGGGTTGTGGCACGTTGTCGGGGTAGGGTGCCGTGGTGCTGAGCGGTCAGAAACTCCCCGGCAACTGATTCCCCGTCTCCGTCCTCGGGGACGAGAGGTGGCTCGACCATCGCTTCACCCTCAGCGATCACGACATTGAAGAGCTCCTGTTGGAGCGAGGCATTGTCGTCACCCGTGAATCCATCCGCCACTGGTGCATCAAGTTTGGCGATCTATTCGCCCAGGAACTCCGCCACCGGGAACCACGACGTGGTTCCCGGTGGCACCTCGATGGCACCTCGATGAAATGTCCGTGGACCTAGGCGGTATTAAGTAGTGGCTGTGGCGCGGTGTCAACGAACATAGAGCCGTGCTGGACGTCTTCCTTCTTCCTCCAGCACCACCGCGACACTAAGCCCGCCAGAGCGTTCTTTCAACGACTTCTGGGAGCTTACGAAGTGCCGGAGGTCCTGCATTCCGACAAACTCGGGAGTGATCGTGCGGCATTTTGGGAAGTTCCCGTGGTCCATGGTGTCTAGCACGTCCAGGTCGTGTCGATCACTTGCTGCACCAAACTGATTGGGCATTCTCATCGCCCGACACGACGTCAGCAACGTCGACAGCGAGAATTCCGGTCGCGATACCGAGCACACGGTTTTCTCCCCCTCCATGCTCGGATCGCGAGTTTTCTCCACCCAGCTCGCTCCACCATTTCCGCACGCCAACGTCATCATCAACTGGCCGCCTTCAAGACGTGGCATGAAACGCTGCGGCAGGCGAGCTGAACTTCAGCTCGCCTGCCTTCCCATCTTCCTCTGCGCCTTCGAAGGCAACACCTTAACACAACCCTGGCCGTGACGTAGCGAGGCGGCGTGCAATCGCGCGGCCTCAAGCCTTCGATGTTCTTGAAAAGGTGCTCTGATAACGTCTACTACCGACGATCTATAGGTGAGCGAGTCAGGCCGAGTTGTGGTCGTCGGTCGGCTGCCCGAGCAGGCGTTCGAGTTCGGCGACGAGGGTCGTGACACGACGTCGATCCTTGAGGCTCAAGGAGTCGAGCAGACGCTTGTTCTGCAGGGCTTTGGCCACTCGGGACGTGGCGTCGATCGGTTTACCTTTCCGGAAAGTTAGAAGGTACTCTCGCAGCTCGGCCTTCGTGGCACCGCCCAGCGCCATGCGCAGCAGCTCCTCGCGGCGCTCCTCTGGCGAGGCGGCCACGACGCCGGCCACGCTATACCCTAAGCCGTCGTGACGCATCGCCGTGAGGACGTCCTCCGGCCACCGCAGCACCCGCAGCTTGTTCTTCACGAATGACGTCCACGTCCCCCGCCCAAGGCGCGCAAACAAGTCCTCCAACTGTGCCACGGCCTCCAGATCCTCCGTCGGTCGGTTCGCGAGCAGATACAGACGGCTGGGCGCGTCATCGACCGGCACTGCCAGCACGCGCGCAGCGAGCGCGACAGTAATGTCCACCTCGTCGATGACGTTGAGGTCCGCGCGCTGCAAGTTCTCCACTGCCGCCGCATCCCGCGCGTCCTCATCGCTCAAGACACGAACCACCACGGGCACGCGCTCAAGACCCGCAAGCTGCGCGGCACGCCACCGCCGTTCACCCGCGACGATCTCGAAAGCATCCCCGACGGGCCGAACGAGCAACGGCTGCAGCACGCCGTTCGCGCGCACGCTCGCCGCCAAGTCCCGCAGCGCTCCCTCGTCGAAGTGCCGCCGCGGCTGCACACGGCTCGGCGTCAACGCCGCCACGTCAAGCTCGCGCGGCAGCTCGCTCGACGCCACCGGCGTGATGTTCGCGATCAACGCGCCGAGCGCGCCTCTGCGGGCGTCACCCTTGGGCTTCGGCACGCGGCACCTCCCCCAGCGCTTCCAACAACTCACGCGCCACGGAGCGCACCTCCGCCACCGCCGGCGACTTCGGGTCGTACACCGCGATTGGCATGCCGTGCAACTGCGAGTTCGGGTAGAGGCTCGGCCGCTCCGTCAACGGTGTGCTCACAGGCGCGATCTTAGCGGCACGCAGCGCCTCTACGCTGTCACGACTGAGCACCGTAGTGTTCACGCGCGTTGGCACCATGAGCGCAATGCGCAGGTCAGGGACGGCCACTTGACGGAACGTCGCCACGAGGCGCGTCACGCCCGCCAAGCCCTCCAAGCCCTTATTGCCCGCCGGAACGGGCACGACGAGGTCGTCCGCTGCGAGCACGGCGAGCGTCGACAGCTGACCGAGGCTCGGCGGCGGGTCGATCAACACGAAGTCGTACCGATCCGCAAGCTTCCGCACGGCCGCTCGCAGCCTCATCTGCCCCATCACCTGGCCGGGCAAAAGCGGCTCGACCTCAGCAAGGTCCAGGCACGACCGCACGACGTCCATGCCGTGCGCCTGCACAGGCGCCGGCAGTGACAGCTGATCCGCCGGGCCGAGTACGGCCGCGTACAACGTCTCCAGCTTCGCTTCCGGCCCATCCGGCACGTTTAGGCCCAACCAACGCGTCAAATTGCTTTGTGGATCCGCGTCGATGAGCAACACTCGATACCCGCTGGCGCTCATCGTGTACCCAATGTTGAGCGCGGTCGTCGTTTTCGCGGCGCCACCCGCGTGATTCATAAAAGTGAGGGTGCGCATGAATGACACGAGTTTACCTGGTCCTGACGCTCGCGCTCCAAGCGCACCGGACAAAATGCGCTGAGGCAGCAGCCTCGCTGTGCAGCGATAAGGAGAGCCGCAATGAATCGAGCTGAACAGCCACGCAACCGGACATCACCAACGCGAAGGCAATGTTTTGGAACTTCCCTCTCCTGACGAGTGAGGCCGTCGCGTTGCGGCTCGAGCGCACGCAATGTGAGATGTATCGTACTGCTTGCACCGCCTTCGCGGCGCCTTTGCTCTCTAGATTGATTTGGTTTCGGCGGACACCGCCTCTCGAGCGTACTCAATTGTCGAAGTTCGCGTCCGTTCGCCGCCAGACCTCGTGAGGAACCCAGCCGCTCGAACGACCTGCCGTGTCCGACGAGTGAGCTCGATCCTCACGGCCCTCAATTGGAGGTGCCGCCGTGGACACCTTAGAGCGTCTAACAAAGCCTTAGATTAAGACGCGGTTTCACAACCGCACCAGCCTGCGGAAGCAGATCAGCGCCAACGCCAGGAGATGAAACGCCTCGAACTGCGACGCGTACCGCGCGTACCGAATTCGTAGACGCCGAAACCCGTTCAACCACGACAGCGTGCGCTCAACCACCCAGCGATGCCGTCCCAACCGCTCACTCGATTCCACGCCACGCCGAGCGAGCCGGGCCGTGATGCCCCGTGTACGACACGCTCCACGACAGCGACCAAGGTTGTACGCCTTGTCGCCATGCACCTTCTCCGGTCTTCGTCTCGGCCGACCTGGGCGACCGTCTCGAATGCCGGGGATGGCGTCCAGCACCGCTTCGAAGCACGCGCTGTCGTGACGGTTTGCTCCGGACAGCACCACGCCCAGCGGTACGCCTTGCCCGTCGACCACCAAGTGCCTCTTGGTGCCCAGTCGTCCTCGATCCGTGGGGTTCGGTCCAGTCACGTCTCCTCGGCTTAAGGCTCGAACGCTCGCGGAATCCACCGACGCCCGTGACCAGTCGATCGCGCTTCTGGATGCCAGCCCCTCCAAGACACGCCCCCACATCCGCGGCCACACGCCTTGTGTCTGCCAGTCACGCAGCCGTCGCCAGCACGTCACGCCGCTGGGAAAGCCCAACGAGCAGGGCAAGGCCGCCCACCGAATACCTTCACGCAGCACGTAGATGATGCCCGCCAATGTCGCTCGAGGATCAGCGAAAGGTCGTCCACCACGAGGATGAACAGGCATGGGAAGCAAGGGCTGCACAATCGCCCAAAGCGCATCGGGGACAAGCACGTCAACCACGCGCCGACGCGACGGGCCCACCATTAGAGTGAGGACGTGCACGCCATCTACCGCAACGTCGTGTTTGACAACGTCTCCCGTCCCGCCTCACCCCAGGACATCGCCCACCTGGAGGCTGCGCTCGGAGCGCGCCTGCCGCGCGATGTCGTTGACTTCCTGTTGGCGGTTGGCGGCGGTGATTGCGCCTTCTCGACGAACGTCACCCTCGTGGACGGCAGCACCCGCAGGATCGCCTTGAGGGAGTGGCATGGGGTGGAAGGGCCGACGACGTTCGAGGACGCGCTCGACTTCACATGCAAGACGTTCGGAGTTCCGCGTGAGGTGCTGCCGATCGCGAACTCGAATTGGCATGATTTCGTCTTTTTGGATTTGACCGAGCAGGGCGATGGTCGCGTGGTGGCGTTCGTGATGGGCCATCCGGCCTGGACGGGCTGGAACACGGAGTCGGAGTTCGTGATGGTGGCGAACAGTTTGACGGACCTGCTCGATCAGTTGTCCTTGGACGATGAAACCGTGGAAATGCTGCAAGAGGAACTGGGGAACGGCGACGAAGAGGACCAGCGGATCGAGCGCATCTTGGACGTCGGACGGCCAGAGTGGCGTACGGCTTGATCACATCGGGTTATGAAACCGCGTCTTATTCCCAAGTCGTGCACAACCTCGAGGGCACTTTGATTGCGCTCCTTGGCGACCCGCGCGGCCTCCTGTTTGAACTCCTTGCTGTACCGTTTGCGCTGTCCCACACGCCCCCTCGCTTTGATTCTCGTGGCGTTGCCTCAGGTACGCAAAACCAAGTCATCCACAACGCGCACCATGATCGACGCATGGTCGCGTGGTGATCGCGAAAAGGAAAGCGGGCCGTCCATGAAGGCGCGGCCCGCTTTCTGAAGAGTCCGACTCAGCCGGGAATGAGGCTGAAGTTCTTCTCGATCTCGATTTCGCCGCCCACCGGTCCGAGCATCACGCCCGACGCCGTGGACTGCTTCACGCCAAAGTCCTTGAACGAGCCGTCCGCGCCGACCTTGATGTAGACGCCCGCCTTCGCGCCCGCCGTGGCGCCCGCGCTCGCCTCGATCTTCCCACCGAGCGTGAGCGTCACTTCTCCTTCGAAGGCGTACTCGAGTTCCGTGAAGGCCCCGCCCTCGAAGATCAGGATGTCCCCGCCAAGCGTGAACTCGACCGCGATCTTCTCGCAGTTGCCGCTGAGCTCGGCGATCTTGAAATCCACCTTGAGCTTGTACGCCCCGGTGACCGGGCACTTGAACGCCTCGGGCGCCTCCTCCTGAGGTTGCACGGCTTGCTCGCGTGAAGGGTCACACACCATGCCGCCCTGCACGTGCGACTCGTACTGTCCCCACAAGCCGCCGGGGGACATGGCAACGGCGAGCAACCCGTCGATCAAGAGCTCGGATTGTTGGCGTGCGTGAAGCTGAGCGAGTTCGAAGTCGAGCGGATCGCCGATATTGCTCGCGAGGCCCGTGGCAACCCGGTTCACTGGATCGAGAAGCTCGCCGTACGCGCCGTCGAGCCGCAGCATCGCCGTGCGCCAACGGCGATGCGCCTCCGCGAAGACCGGGCAGCGGCGGGCGTCGTGCTCGCGCTTCACGGCCTCGTGGCAAAGCGAGGTCGTGCACGCCGCGTGCGCCCTCGCTTCGGAGCCGGCGATTTCCAACATCGCGATGTTCCAATGCCCGCTCGGCGTGCGCGGATTATAGACCACCGTCTTCTGGGTGTGATTCTTCGTGGGATCGAACTGCGAGCCGCCGAAATTCACGGCGCCCTCGTCACGCGACAGTTCCTCGTCCACGAGCGCGAAGCGCCGCTTCAAAGCCGGCTCGAGCGGCAAGGCCGAGAGGCGAAACAAGATGTCGTGAACGCGCTCGTCGGCGAGGGCCTGGCCAGGCGAAGGAGGCTGGCCGATGCGCGCCATCGTCTGAGCGACCTTTTGCTGCCCCAACGCGATGATCCGCTCTTGCCGAGCGTTCATCCGGAAGCGGTAGTACGCCCTGAGCGCCTCGATTTGGTCGAAGAAGGCGGGGCCGTCCTGCACGTTCTTCGGGTACTTCAGCGAGGGCAGCTTCCAGCCGCGTCCACGCGAGAGGTCGTACACCTCCTGGGCGGGCAGGAACGCGAGGGCTGGTTCGACGCCGCTCGGCGCTTGAGGCGTCGAAGCGGACGGCGGCGAGGTCGGTGTTCCGGGAGCGGGCGGCGCAGGTGGAGTCGACGCCACGAGCTTGGGAACCGGAGCTCGGCGGCTTCCGGCAGCGAAGAAAGTCATCGCCTCCTGCCTCTTGTTCTGCGCGCGTAAGGCGAGGGCGAGGTTGCGCTTGGCTTCCGAGAGGGTAGGATCAAGCTTCACGGCTTCTCGCAGCACGCTCTCGGCCTCCGCGAACTTGCCGAGGGTGAGGAGCGCGTGACCTCGGGCGTTGAGCACGACGGCGCGGGCGACGAAGGTGCTCTCGACGCTTCCGAGTTTTCCCGCCTCGTCGAGAAAGGCGAGCGCTTCGTATGGCATTCCGAGCAAGCTCAAGAGGCCGGCGGCGTTCACAAGGTGGTTCGGATTCTTCGCGTCCCTCGTGTGCGCTGCGAGCAGGGCGGCGAGGGCGATTGCAGGACGGTCCTTCAGCACGGCGGTCGCGACGACGCCTTGTAGGTGTGCGGTCGTCTTCCCCTGAAACAACTTCGCGAGGGCGTCGATGTCCTTTTGCGATGCGTTCAGGTATGCGATTTGGCGAGCGTTGTTGAGGGCCTCAGCGAAGGCGATGGGCTTCACCGAGCCCTTCACGGGGCTCGGCGAGCCGGGCAAGTTGCCCTTCGCGGTGGCTTTGAGTTTGCTCAGCTCGGCTTGCGTCGTTTTGTAGTTCGGGTCGGTGGGCTTCATCGTGGCGAGCGCGCGCTCGTACGCGACAATCACGGAAAACTCGGCCTTGATGTCCGGGCGGTTCGGGAAGCGGTTCGCGAAGGCGTACTCGAGCTGGCTCTCTGTGAGCGTGGCGGTCGCGGCGGGCGACGCGTCGCTCCAGCCGACCCAGCGCTCGTTCGTCTGCGCCAAGGCGGTCGAAGCGAGCAAGACCGCGAGTAAGGCGGCGTTCCTCAGTCTGTTCATGGCTCCTCCCATTCGTGAAAGGAAGGTAGGCGACGGGGCGTGATCAATCCATGGTTACCGAATGTCGCCGTGCCCTACTTCATCAAGGGTGAGTGAAGAAACCTTCCCTCCTGAACTTCCTGCTGAGCGTGTGAAGACGACGCCGAAGGGCGTCGTGTACGCTGGGCTGAGCTTCACTCTCCGCGAGTCTGCCGAGCGGCCCACGGGCGCGTTGTACTTCACGACGATTACCGCGATGGGGTACGCCTACACTCACACGATCACCTTCGCCATATGGCCGCCGAGTTTCGAGGACGTGACGAATGCGGGCACGGCCCTCCTCGAGTACGTGAAGGCAAGCGAGGCGCGAACTGCCCAGATGTACCCGATGCATCCTCCCTCGCTCGTCGTGTCTATCGCGGTGGAAGTCGCTGGGCTGGAAGTGGCAAGGACACGCACCGCTGAGGGGCCGCGTGAGCGACGGTGTGCCGAACGTCCTTTCGCTCAGCGTGATTGCCCACGTGCTCTGCATGAGTTACAAGACGCCGAGGGGACAAGCTGACCGTGGGCACGTCGCATGCGTGCAATTCACGCTCTGCGGGAAACGCTGGGTGAGGCGCGAGGAAGTCGAACGTCTCGCACGGGTGCTGAGCGTCACCCCTGATTACCCCCTCGCCTTATGACTTCGTCGTGACTTCGAAGAGCTGCCCTAAGGTAGAGCCCCCCTCACCATGCTGCGAGTCCAGCATCCTGCTCGGCGTCAGGCAGGACGACAGCCACTCGGGAGCCGTCCTTGCAACGCCGCCGCTGAGAACCAGAAGGCGCACGTCGTGCGCAGCAGGTTCAGGAAGTCTGCCGTCTTCGTCGGCTTCACGAGAACGGCCGAGGCGTACTCATGGTACGACCGCCAAATCGTGTCCTCCTGCGCGTGGTTGGTTAGAACGAGGACGGGGATGTACCGCGTCCAACTGCTCGCTTTCAAGGCGGTCAGGACGTTGAGGCCGTTGAGGTCGGGCAGGGCGAGGTCGAGGAGAATCAAGTCAGGGTGTTCTCGCTGGGCACGTTCGAGTCCTCGCACGCCTCGACGCGTCACAGTCAGGGTGAGGTCGGGGCGGACGGCCAGGAGTCCTTCGCGAATGAGTTCGATGTCTAAGGTCTCATCCTCGATGAGCAGCACGTGAGGCGGTACCATAAACTAGTCTAGACTCTCTTCATAAAAGCCGAGGAGATCAAGACGTGGGAGTCGGTGTTGCTGCGGCAGCAACGCGAGAAGCTCGCCATGTTGCAGTCTTGTACGTGCCATGTAGAAGCGGCGTACGAACGCGGTGACGAACGGCACAGCCTTCGTGCCTATCTCCGCTTGAGTGTGGTCGTCAATCACGTACGGATTTCCGTCCGCACTGAACTGGCGGATGGCAGAATATCGAGCTTGAACTCTTTGCTGTGTATTCTTCCAGGCATGAGGAGGACCTTTCTGCCAGCGTACCCGCTGGTCGGGAAGTTCCCCCTTTGTCCCCTGGCCTAAAAACAAGGGAGCACAGCCCAGCCACGCCAGGATGCACACTACCTTGCTCAATGAGAGTCGCTCGGGCATACGGGCCAACGTTTACAAGTCCGCGAGTTCGTCGGCGAGGTCGTCAGCGGGAACTTCCACATAAGCGCGGGTGGTGTTGACGCTCGCATGTCCAAGGTGATGCGCGACGCGCGCGAAGTCTCGCGTGCGGCGGTACAGCAGCGTTCCGTTGAACTTTCGAAAGGCGTGAAAGCCTTCCCAGCGCAACCCTTCGAGTTCTATGAGGCGCCGCAAGTGGTACGCGGCGCCCGAACGGTAGCGAAACGTGAACAGCCGCCCGTCTTCACCGCGCCCCTCGTGGGCGCGCAACGCGTCGACGAGCGTGCCGGACAAGCCGACGATTCTGGTTTTGCCGCCTTTGCCACGCACGGTGACACGGCGTGCAGCGACATCGACGTCCGTCCACTTGAGTTGCAGGGCTTCGTCGATGCGCAAGCCCGCGTGTGCGGTGAGGAGGATCAGGACGCGCAGGTCGCTGCGGTCCGCGCGTTCGGCGGCGGCGAGGGCGCGGTGCACAGTCGTTTCACGGTACGGCGGGCGTTTCATGATGGCGCTGGTGCGTTCACGGGGTTGCTTGACGTCCTCGAAGGGATGCTCGGTCGTCGCTTCGGCCCAGCGCAGGGCGGCGTAGAGGGCGTTCGCGGCGGCGACGCGCGAACGCACGGTCGCCGGTGACTTCGCACGTTCGGTGTCGCTGCCGACGGTGAGGCTCGCCACCCAGTACGCGGCGTCGTTGCGCCGGGGTCGCAGGAGGTTCCACGCGCGGAACTCGGCGTGCCGCAGGAACTGCCGGACGCCGGTGCGGTAAGCGCGCAGGGTGTGTGGGCTGATGGTGATGCCTACGGTGGTCATGGTGGACAGGTAGGCCTGCGTCAAGCTCCACAACGCCATGACGTCTTTATCTCTCGCGGCTTCCATGGCGCGACGGCGTCGCTCGTCGTCCGTCAGGGAAATCCAAGTGCTGGCTTCGTCGAGGAGGTGCCGCCGGGGTCGGTCGAGGGTGTACGACGGTCGGCCTTGGGTCTCCTCGGGGGGGGTCATGTTTTGGATGATAACAGTGATTATCGAACAGAAAAAGAAATTCTTAGTGGGGGAGGGTTGTGGCAAGTTGTTGGCTTCAAGGGAGTAGGGGGGTTGCAGGAAGGCAGGTGGCCTAAAGTTCAGGCCGCCTGCCACACGGCTTCCTGCCACGTCTTAAAGGCGGCTTGTTGATGATGACGACGGTCGTAAGCGGGAACGGTGGAGCGGG
Organism: Deinococcus yavapaiensis KR-236; assembly: GCF_003217515.1. Taxonomy (NCBI): domain Bacteria; kingdom Thermotogati; phylum Deinococcota; class Deinococci; order Deinococcales; family Deinococcaceae; genus Deinococcus; species Deinococcus yavapaiensis. Next base: position 28,988 of record NZ_QJSX01000022.1, read on the forward strand.
CTGGGTGATGGAGGTTGCTGACGCGGGCATGCAGGTCGAGGAAGCCCTGAGCGCGTTTTCGTGACCTGAATCCTCGCTGTTGTCGTTCCTGCTGGCGTGTCGGTCGATGGGACTGTTCGATCAAATTATTGCAACGGGCTGTGGAGACAACTTGGACGTGCTCCACGGTGTGGAGCACAGGATGTTCCCGGAGCGCTGCACCATAACTCCAGAGCTTGTCCGTATGGATGATGTCGGGAACCTTGTAGTCACCGAGCAGGCGAGCGAAGAACGAGCGGGCGGCCTCAGTATCCCGGTGTTGCTGGAGGAAGACGTCCAGCACAGCTCCACGTTCATCGACGGCTCGCCACAGCCAGTGTTTGACCCCGCCGACTTCCACGTGCATTTCGTCGAGATGCCACCGAGAACCTCGTCGGGGTTCTCGGTGGCGCAGTTCCTGAGCAAAGAGGTCGCTGAACTTGATGCACCACGTCCGGATGGATTCACGGGTGACACAAATTCCTCGCTCCAACAGCAGTTCTTCGACATCCCGATAGCTGAGCGTGAAGCGGTGGTACAACCACACGGCATAGATGATCACCGCGAGAGGAAAACGATAGCCGGGAAGCTTCTGACCGCTTAGCACGGCGTCACCCTACCCGAACAACTTGCCACAACCCCTTCCAATTTAAGACGACTTATTTTCGCGGAGTCAATGGTCCACGCGGAGCGGAGGATTCAACGCGTGTCCACGTGCCTTGCCAAATATCGACGCGTCCTCCACAAAAGCCGCTCAGCCACGTCAACTTCAGTTGATTTCCTTGCCGCGCCCACTTGAACGCCCCTTCCGGGCCACCCTCCTGGCAAATGACGCCTTGGATGTCCTTCGCGCCATACGCGGACACGCCGAGGTCAGCCAAGCCCATTTGTATGGGCGCGAACACTCGGATCACATCGCCCTGCACGTTGATCTGCTCGACAACACCACCCTTCATTGGATCGATGATCCATGCGCCCACTTCATCGAAGATGATGTCCCATTCACCCTCGAAGTTCACATTTTCTCGGGTGCGTCGCCAGCGTCCAGCAAGGGCGGGAGGAGGCGCAGGCGCTTTGCTGACGGTAGCTGTGACGGTATTGGAGGCGGTCCTTCCGTCGTTGGCTGTCACAGTCGCCGTGAATTTGTGCGGACCAGGGCTGAGAAAGGTGGTGATCAAGTACCCGGCGTCGAATCCGTACGAGTATGGGCTTTTCTTCTCGCTCCAACGTGTTACACCGTCGATGGCGTACGTGACAGAAGCAACTTGCTCCGGATCGATGTTGGTGGTGACAGTCCACTTGGTTCTCAGGGGAAGCGTGGTTTGCCCTTCCAGGGAAGACATCACTTTGATGCCCGTAGTTGCCGGTGCGGGCTTGACCGCTTGCATGGGCATGGATGTCACTGTGGATGGGCCTGCGCCGCCAGCGAGAGCCGTGAATGCGCCGACGGCGAGCGTTACGGTGAGCGCTTTGAGGGGGACAAGGTGAATGGTGAAGTCTTGGGAAGCGTGTGAACGGCGTGCAGGAGCCTGTTTCATACGGACCTCCTCCGGGACGGTCTCACTATTCGCTCGCTCTACCCTAAATGACCGTGCTGGGGTGGAGGCCGTTGTATCCCGGTTGTCAATCGACTTGTTGAGCGTACCCTTAAGCTTCACTCACTCGTCCGCCTTTTTGTAAAGGTCGGCTTAAAAATAACTCACGAGCGGGAGGACAAGCGAGTCCACTGCGACATCGTGCACACCGTACGGGTAAGCGCCCATGAGTAGAAATTTTTAGAAGTCTGCGGATCGAGTTGACCCACCGTGCATACGACGCTATCTTTTCCTTATCAGCGCCTCGAAAGGGCGCTTTTCTCATGCTTCGAGCGGCTCGGCGTTCAACTTCCCCCGCCAGCGTGACCCGCGTGCTCACCGTCACACCTTTGTCTCGTCGATCCACACCGCCCGGCTTTAACTTCCACGTTCACGAGGACGCCTTCGACCTCTGACGTGCGTTCAGGTATGGCCCTGTAAGACATTCATCCACTCCAAGGCCTTGCCGAGCAACTTGCTGAGGTCAGCATCCGGGCCTGTGAGTGCGATGACTTTACCTGGCTCCTGACCATAAGGCTTCACAAGGTAGACATCGAACTTGAGTGTGCTCAGCCAACGTAACTTTTCGAGTTGTTCGCTCGTCAATTCCTCGCTAGACAGCAACTCGATCATAGGAAGTATTCTGCGCTCGAATAAGCTCTGAAATATCGGGTAAGTCTTTCCACTCATGCCGATCACGCGCGCCTCGTCGTCCGAAACAGACAACTCTGACACCTAAAAAAAGAGCGGTGCGGCTCGCTTGTCGAGGTTGACACCTGAAAAAAAGAGGCGTCATTACCTGACGCGCCCGCATGCCAAGTGATCGGTTGACAATTAGGTCGTGTGCTCATGGTGGTTGAGGCGTAATTGCCTTCCAAATGTCAAGGGCTTCGCGAGCGCACCGTTGGTGCTCGATCTGAAAGGACCGCCATGACCACGTCGAAGAAGGCGGGACGTTCACTCCTCGGGGTCTGGCGGTCCTGGTGTCCATTCCAACAAGTCCCCGGGTTGACAGTCCAGCACTGCGCAAATTGCTTCGAGTGTGCTGAAACGTACGGCCCTCGCCTTGCCGGTTTTGAGGATGCTGAGGTTCGCGAGGGTGATGTCGACCCGCTCGGACAGTTCCGAGAGGGTCATGCGCCGCTCGTTCAGCACACGATCGAGGTGAACGCGGATCGGCATCAGATCGTCAGTTCTTGCTCACGCCGCAACTGCCGCTCTTGTTCGCGCACGTCATGGGCGCGCTTGAACACAGTGGCAAGGATCGTCAGCCCTGCCGCGACGAGGAGGGGCGTGAAGTCCACACCCAGCAATTGATTCAAGAGGCTCCACGGGTCGATGTTGAAGCGCACGTCCTCAGAGATGAACGTCACGCCTTCGACGCCTCGAACCGCTTCGTACAAAGGCACCCACAGGGGGCCGTTCTGGCGTTCTTGCTGGGAGGTTGTCCACCACATCACGCTTTTGGTGATCAGCAGCACGCCTTGCCACGCGAGCGCCAAGCGGGCTGCGGCTTGCAAGTCCGCGCGGTTGGCTTCGGCGAAAGGGTCGTCGAGCAGGCGGTGCACGAAGCGCAGCGCGCGGCGGTACACGAGGAAGAGGACACCAAGGGTCGCCGCACCCAACAGTACGAAGGTGGTGTACATCCAAGGAGTGGCCGTGTAATTCACGCGAACTTCCGAGATGCGGAAGGTTTGCTGCTGCACGCCAAGACTCATGTCGATGGGTACGCCCCAAGACAAGTGGATGGGTTCACTGTCGTTTAGGAGGCTGCGACCGGCAAAGATGAGGCTGGCGATCAAGGAGAGGCTGATGATGATCAGGCCGAGGGTCAAGAAGAGCTTGAGGACGGTGCGGGCCGCTTCGGTGGACAGCATGGACGACTCCTTATCGAATATCAATATTACTGATATTCGATAAAGACGCAAGTATGACGGCACAATTTCGCTCGATAGTCCCATTACAGTGCCCGGGAATGAAGAAAGCGGCCATTCCTGACCGCTGATCCCTTCGACATCGCGTCGTATGCGTCATGCGTCAATGGTAGTCATGACCCTCTGGGCGTGCTCGCCCAGCGTGCCTTCCACGGCGTCCTCAGCAACCTTCTAAGCGTCTTGAAAGGCGTGCATCAAACGAACTTCTTCCGTGGTGGCTTTGAACCGTTCGACGACCGCTTCTTCTGACCCGCCAAGCACGCCAACCGTCACAGGTTCTTTGAAGCGATCATCGTCTCCTCGTGTGGCGCGGCTCCAGCCATACAACGGTGACGGCTACGCCGAATGCCGCACGGCGTCCTCCGCCATCATGCGCTCCTGTTCGGGTCGCGCCATCGGGCACAATGACCCTTCCGAAAGGAGCTGTCTTCATGGAATGGACCGTCTCGAAGCAGCGCATCGAACTGCGCCCCCACCCGAACGCTGACGCCCTCGACCTCGCCAAGGTCGGCACGTCCCAACTCGTCGTCAAAAAAGGCACGTATCAAGACGGGGACGTCGTGCTGTTCATCGCTGAGAAGTCCGTCCTGCCCGAAGGTCCCGTGCGTGACGCGTTCGCAGCGTACCTCGTCGGCCCGAATCGCGACCGTGTGACGCACATGCGCCTGCGCGGCGAATTCTCGTGCGGCGTCACGTGGCCCTTGTCGGACCTCGCGCGCCTCGGCGAGGAAGTCGAGCGTGCCGTGTCGAACGCGGACGTCGGCGAGAACGTCGCCACCGCGCTCGGCATCACGAAGTACGAACCGCCCATCCCCCTCGCCCTCGCCGGACAACTCGAACGCCTCGCTGACACCACCTTCTTCGGTCAGCATGACGTGCTGCACCTCGGCGCGTACCTCACGGAACTCGACGGGCAGGACGTGATCGTGACGGAGAAGTTGCATGGCTCGCAAGTCAACGTGTACGTCACGCCCCAGCGCGAAAGCGTCACGTCGAAAGGCATCGGCGCGCGTGGCCTCGGGCTTCGCGAGGAAGCGCACAACGCGTACTGGCGCGCCGTTCGCTCGACGCGTTTGCCGGACCTCGCCCGCGCGGCCTTTCCAAGCCGGGACGTGCAACTCTTCGGCGAGGTGATCCCCGTGCAGAAGGGATTCTCGTACGGCTTCACGCAGCCGACCGTGCGCCTGTTCGAAGTGCGCGTGGACGGCCGCACCGTGGACCGAGGCGACGTCACGGACGACCTGCGCGCCTTGTGGGTGCCCGTGCTGTTCAAAGGGCCGCTCGACTTCGCGCTCGTGCAAACCCTCGCGAAAGGCACGGAGACGGTGTCCGGGAAGGGACTGCACATCAAGGAAGGCGTCGTCGTGCGTCCGAAGGATCCCGAGCGGCGCGCGCAGGACGGCGCGCGGCTGCACCTGAAGGTCATCAATCCGAAGTACCAGGACACCGGCGACGAACTCAGCTGAAGCTGACGTGGTGTCTCCCCGAAGCGCGCGGCAACGTCCGCGCGCTTCACGTCGTACACGCGCTGCTCCGCCACCAATGGCGTGCATGACGATGACGTTGAGGTGCACCACGCCCTCACAACGCTCCCCGCGCCCGCCCTGATCCCCCGAAGATCTCGAAGCGCTTCTAACAGCCGTACATCAACTGCCCAACGTCGCCGTGCACGACCCTACCTCCTCCCAGGCGCCCGCATCGACAAATTGACCTGAAGCCGTCCACGTATCCTGCGCGAACTCACCAGACGGCAGCAGCGCCCATCCGCGCAAGTGAAGCGTTCCCGACATTTGCGTATCCGTCGCGTTGTACTGCCTGATTCGACAGTCGAACAGCGCAGTTGCCGCTTCACCTCGCCCTGGCCCCCGAACTATCGGCCACGCCCACACGAAACGGATCATGCTTCGCGCAGGGTCGAATCCCACCATGGGCTGCCGCACCGCCCTTCGTTCGAAACTCGCATTCACAAGTGCCTGGTAATCCTGATGTCCAATGGTGCTGTACGGTGCTCCGCCACTCTGAACCAACGGGTTCAAGTTAACGCCCAGCTTGACCACTTGGCTTTGATACATCCCTTCAACCAACCAAGTTTGACCTTGTCGAAGTGGGATGGTGTTCAACGGCGATTGAAGAGAAGCGGTCGCTGAAGGCGCGCAACTGGACAAGACGACCCCACCAAGAAGGAGAAGGGAAAGACACAGGCGTTTCACCGCCTCAATCTAGCGTTCGTCTTCGTTGATGCCGATGCAAATGCGCTCGGTTGGCTCCTGTTGCACTGAAACGCCACCCCTGCCCGTACGGGCGAGCGTGTCAGCATAACCGCGCCTGCCGACCATCCCATCGCGCGCCTCGCGACACGCGCCACGAGCGATCGCGGTGCGCGCACACGCACCCTCGACATCACCGCGAAACTCGTTCGTGGTGACCTCTGGGCGGACGGGAACGGCTGGACGGGTCCCCTCCCCACCGACACCACCGCGGAAGCGGCACGCGTCGTCGAGCAAATCAAACGCACTCTCGTCGGACGCAACCTCCTCGACGAAGGGCTCGCACGCCACGCGAGCAGCGTCATCGGCCGCGAGCCCGCCTGGAGTCTCACCGTCACGCGTGAACTGCAGGAAGGCCAGGAGCCCACCCCTGACGAGCAAGCACGCATCCGTGAGGCGACCGCCGCGCTCACGGCGTGGATGGATGACCGTGACACCTGGCAGGAAGTGCACACCACCATGCGCTCGAACGTGACCTACACGTTGACAAATGCGCAGGCAGCACGACAACGCGCTGATAGAGTAGCGGCGATCTCATGCGCATCCTCCTCACTGTCATCCTCCTCGCCGTCGCAACGTCCGCATCCGCCGCGCTCCCAGGCTGCCTCCAACCACGTGACCAAGACATCTTGCAAGACGCGAAAGCCATCGCGTCCGTCCAAGACTCCTCAATCGACTACAGAGGCGTCGATGGTCCCGTCACCACCACCCTCTACGCCAACGGCAACGTGACACGCTTCTCCTGGCGGTACTCCAGCACTGACGCTGACCACGAGTTCGACACGTACACATACAACACCCAAGGGCAACTGATCTCCATCGAAACGCGTTCAGACAAGAAGCACCACGTCAGGACGTACACGTTCGACGCGCAAGGTCGCATGACGAGCGAGAAGCTCGAAGTGTTCAAGAGCGACTTCCTTGTTCCCGAACTTGGCGTGATCGAGCATCTCGTCTGCACCTACCCCCAAGAAAACGTGGTGCAGGAGGACGATTTGCTGGGACCAGACGCGGTCCGAGCTGTTGGTGAGTTCGACACGCGAGGGCAACTCATTCGCTACACGACTTACAGGGCCACGCGCGGGCAACCCCTGAAGTTGGAAAGCGTTCAAACGTTCGAGTATAAGAACGGCCTCCGCAGCCAGTACAAGAAGACAACGTACAACGACGATGGTTCCGTGTACTCCACGTCCGTCGGCTTGTACAACGAAAAGGGCTGGCCGGTCAGCGTTGAAACCAAAGACGGTTTCAGCGCCAAGTCTTCCTTATTCACGCTTGAGTACACGAAAGTGGACGCTCACGGGAACTGGATGACCAGGATTGGCAAGCTGAACGGGAAAGACCCAGACATGTACTCCCGCGTGATCACGTACAACAAGTAATTCTTCAGTAGCTTCCAAGCCGCCAACACAAGGGCGGCTTTTTTCGTGTGCGCACCCCTCCCCGGCGCCTTGACGCTCGTTGCATGACGCAAAGCGTTCCCCGACAGCCACGCGCAAGGCGCGCATCACCCTCTCGACGCCGTGTCCCTCTTCGCGGGACTCGGTGGTCTCGACGGCGTGTTCTTCGACGATACGACCCCGAGCGTCACGCCATCCACGTCGCCTGTCACCCCTCTGTCCGTCACCCCCGGCCACGGCCATGACACCCGTGGATCTCGCTAGCCTCCTCGAGCGTCACGGCTCGCTCGAGAACGTCGCGCGGGCACTCCTCGCGGACAACCATCGCATCCGTGAGCAATGCCAGTACCCTCCTCAAGTTCGCGTCGGAGGATGCACAGGAAGGCAGTGATGCGCTCGCGCAGCAAAGCAAGAGCCTGCCACGCCCGACGGACGAGCAGACGCTGTGCGCTCTGGAAGCGGAAAGCGAAATCATGGTCGCGCAACGCGTTCTTCGCAGCGCCTTGGTGTTCCCACGCCTTGAGGAGCTCATGGATCGGTACGGCGCGCGCATCGACGATTGCGACGCGGACCTTGGTCTTGGACCGGATTACGACGTGCTGATGACGGCCATCAACGCCTTGAATCCGCTGATGGTCTCGCGAAACGGTACGGGCGGCGCCCGAGTGACGTGCTTGACGTGACGGGCACGACGGAAGACCTCGCTACGCTTGACCTCGCCGTGCTGTTGTGGACGAGTGGCGAGGAGGCATTGGACCGCTGCTGCGCGGAAGCAACACGAGGTTTGAATGGCTGACCAGCACGCCGTGGAAGACACCGTCTTACTGTGAGATGTTGCTTGCGCCGATAAATCCCAAGAACCACAGGAAAGTGCACACGTAAAAGAGCAAGAACATGATGTAGGGAATGTCCCAGAGCCAATAGTGCTTGGACGTGGTGCGCGTGACTCTCAACGCCACGACATTGATGCAGAGGACGAAGAAGGCATTGGTTAGCGGCTCCGCAAGCTTGGCTGGTGCGTCACCTGGCTCAAAGGCGAGGGTCACCAGGAGGATGAGGATGGGTGTTACGAATTGAAACACGTTGCGGCGCCGCTCGATCCATGGGCCGAGCATGATGCCAGGCTTGCGGTTGGTTTCAGAAGTCACGCCTCAAGATAGAGAGTCGGAGACGGAATCGAGAGGCAAAAGTCGCATCACGCGTCAGAAGGCATGACGCCGCTTTGTAGGCCGTTTCCTACGTGATGACCCCTCTCGAGCGGCCACAGCCTAAGGGCATGTCGCAAATCGTCAAGAGAAACAATTTGAGGCGTGCGGAAAGAAGAAGGCCCTCAAGAGAGGGCCTTTCGACATAGAAGGGTCGGTTTCGCGTTACTCCAACGGAAAGGACACGAGGCGTCCATCGCTGTTCACATACCAAATGTCGCCGTTCGGAGCGAACTCCAGACTCAGGGCGTTACCGACCGTTGGTAAGGACAGCAGGCGGTCTTCCTCAAGGTCGAACAGTTTCAACGCGCCTTCCTGCAACGTCCACATGCCACCAAAAGGATCGAGCTTGAAGTCACCTCCTTTGAAAGACTTGGGCAGCAGACGCTGATCAATCGTCCCCGTAGAGGGATCGAGCACACCGAGCGTGTTCGTGCGCGAGTCGACGTACCACACGTGATCTTTCGCATCGACACTGGAATACGGCATGTCCGTCCCGCCAATCGGGAACTTCTTGAAGGTCTTCGTGGTGGTGTTGAATTGCACAAGCGCCGGGTTGGAAGGGAACTGCATGAACCACAGGTTGTCCTGAGCGTCCATCGTGCTTCGTGATGTTAACTGCGCATCAGGCACCGTGTACTCCTTGAACTCGAGCGAGGCCGGGTCGAACTCGGTGAAGGTATTATTCTGACGCTTGATCCAGAGGTGACCGTTGCTGGCGCGACTGATGGACGTCAGCAGATTCGCGTTGTCCTCGGGTGTGAAGATGTCAACCGCGCCGTTCGTGGGATTCAGGCGCAGCAACGCCACCGGATCTTGAACGACCGCCCAAATCATGCCGTCCGGAGCGATCAGGAAGTCGTAGGTGTCCGTGTCCGTGAAGGACGACGCTTGTTGCAGCAAGCGGTACGTTCGCCACGTGCGGGCGGCAGGGTCGAAGCGAAAGATGGCGTTACTTTCCACTTGATGTTGCCCTGCGCTCAGCCAGAGGGTGCCGTCCGGAGCGCGCAGCAACTTCTCGATTCGCACCGCCGCTTGAAGACCGGGGGGCGTGAACGACGGTTGACTGACGAATTGAACGTCCCGTTCCTGCGTGACGCCTTGGCCGCTGAACCGGACTTTGACTTTGGTGAAGAGCGGCGTGTCGTTCGTGACGTTCAACGTGAGCCGTAAGTACGCGTCGGCGCTGTTGACTTGAACGGGGTCGGCGGTGAGGGTCACGCCAAGCGGTGGGTCGACGAGGCTCGCGGTGACGGCGCCGTTGAAGCCACCGGTGGCCTTGATGATGGCTTGGCTTTGCACGGGAACGCCTTGCGTCGCGGCCGCGTTGAGTGTCACGAGGTTCACGGTGAACCCCGGGGTTGATGCCGTCGGGTTGCTGCCACAGGCAGCCAGCGCGAGGGGAACGGTGAGGGCGGTGGTGAGACGTTGTAGGAGAAGACGTTTCATGCGTCGCGGAGTCTAGCGTGTCTGGCCTTACAACGAAATGCCAACGGGAGCGCTGTCACCGAGCCCCAACCTCCGCCTGAATCGGCACCGCCTGAGGCGTGTCGCAAGTCGTCGAGAGGCGCTTTCCAACCATCTGCGGTATAGGAGAGGCCCTCACTTGAGGGCCGACGTCGAGGGTGCTTGCCGAGCGGCCATGCCGCTTGACGTTCCACGCCTTCCTTCGACTCATCCACGTTCTGCAGGCTCATGCCATGCTTTCCTGTGCAACGTTTTCTTTTCCTTCTTCTCACAGTTGCCTTAAATTCCGCGACCGCCGCCGCACCTCAAAAAACCGGCGAAACGCTGTTAAAAGAACTGCCCGGCATGGCGCAACGAAGCGCCCTCGAGCAACAGTACGGCGCGGGCATGTTCACCGTGCAAGCCCCCTTGCCGCTCGTCGTCGAACGCTTCGCCGGATTTCAAATCAGCGATCCCAAGGTCGATCAGCGAGAGCGGACGTACACCATGAACGGCGAAGGCCTCAGGGGCACGCTGATCGCCACCCAAGCGCCCAACGGCACCTTCATCAACAAGTTGACCCTCAACGCCAGCGTCACCACGAACGGCGAACCACTCTTCGTGACGCTCGCCGCCTTGACGACCTTCGCGTTCCACTGCTTCGACGTGGACAGCTGGAAGCCGGAAAGCAAGGGAAAGAGCTGGCAAGAAGCAGTCCTGAGGCAAACCGCGACCCGCAACAGTCCTCAAGACACCTACAAGTGGACGTACAACGACGCTGGCCTTCAAGCCACCCTGCTCGCCGAACCGAGCGAGGAGATGCTGTCCGTCACGTTCGAAATTCAAGCGAAGGACACGCTGCAACCCAACGCGCGTCAGTGGATTCGCGCTTGCACCTTCGGAAAGCAAGCGCTGCTGCAGACCTTCAAGTAAACGCGGGCGTCTGCGCCGCGTGACGGCAACGCAGACACTCAAGGCATCAAGGGCACGTCCAAGCGACGTGTCTTGCGCTCGACCGCGCCGACCGAACAAGGCGGCGCGGCATGAACACCGCCAGGAGAACGAGAAGATGATGAAATTCACGCGTTGGGCTTCGCTCACGTTGGCCTTGACGTTCGGGGCCGCGTTCGCAGGCACGAACGAAGGCGTGCAGGCCTTCGACCGTCAGCAGTACACCCAAGCCGCTCGGGAACTCGCCGAACCGGCCCGTCAAGGCGACGCGGTCGCGCAGTTCTACCTCGCGCGCCTGTACCAAGGCGGGTTGGGCGGCCTTCCCCAAGACGACCAGCAAGCGCTGCTGTGGTACCGCAACGCCGCCGAGCAAGAGCACGCGGGCGCGCAAAACAACCTCGGCGTGATCTACGACCAAGGTCGCGGCGTGCCTCAGGATCCAGCGCAAGCCCTCGTCTGGTTCCGGAAAGCCGCCGTGCTCGGTGACGCGGCCGCGCAATTCAACTTGGGTTTGAAGTACGAGCTGGGGCAAGACGTCACGCAAGACTTCGAGCAAGCCCGTCGCTGGTACGAACAAGCGGCCGAGCAAGACAACGCGGGTGCGCAGTCGAACCTGGCCGGGTTGTACCTCAACGGTCAAGGTGTTCCGCGCGACTTCGCGAGGGCGTTGTCGTTGTTTCATCAGGCCGCAGAACAAGGGTATGCGAACGCGCAATTCAACCTTGGCGTGATGTACGCCAAAGGACAAGGCGTGCCACGCGACGACCAGCAAGCCGTGGCGTGGTACCGCAAGGCGGCCGCGCAAGGTGATTCGGACGCGCAAACCAACCTTGGCGTGATGTACCTCAGCGGACGCGGCGTGCCAAACGACGAAGCGCAAGCGGCCGCTTGGTTCCGAAAAGCGGCCGATCAAGGCTACGCGCTCGCGCAGCATAACCTCGGCGTGCTGTACGCGGAAGGGAAAGGCGTGCCGCAAGACGATCAGCAAGCCCTGGCGTGGTACCGCAAGGCGGCCGCGCAAGGGCACGGCGACGCGTACTACAACCTCGCCTGGATGTACGAGAACGGTCGCGGTGTCACGAAAGACTTAACGGCCGCCTTCACGTGGTACCGGAAGGCGGCCGAGCAAGGCGATGCTGCAGCGCAATTCAACGTGGGCATGCTGTACCTGGAAGGGGAAGGCGTTCCGCAAGATGATCAGCAAGCCTTGGCGTGGTTCCGAAAAGCCGCGGAACAAGAAGACGTGGGCGGGCAAATCAACACCGGGTGGATGTACGAGAATGGCCGGGGCGTGCCGGTGGACTTGAGCGTCGCCTTGTCGTGGTACCGCAAAGCGGCGGAGCAAGGGGATGCGGATATACAGTTCGAGGTGGGAGCGATGTACGAGGACGGCCGGGGCGTGACGAAGGACGTGACGCAAGCGGTGGCGTGGTATCGCAAGGCGGCCGCGCAAGGACAAGCGGACGCGAAAGCCGCCCTCGCTCGCTTGGGTCGCTGACGAAGCGCGACGGTCGGGGGTGCGTGGCGCCGCGCACCCCCCGCGGTGGAACGGTCGTTGACCGCACGGCACTTGCCGCCATGTACGGACTGTCTTCGGATAACGTGGAGGGGTGCGTTCGAACTTCAAGGCTCGAGCGGTCGCGTGCGTCACAGCGATCGCGTTGACGATCGCGTTCGCGCAACCCTCCTTGCCGCAACCACTCATCGAGAGCCGCGTCGTCGCGCAACGCCTCGACGAGATCACCCGCACCCTACGAGAGCCCGCGGCGCAGGAAGCGGCCGTGCGAGACTTCGCGCGCACCTTACCTGGCGCGGTGTACGTCGACCCGGCGACCGTGCGCGCTCAGCAGCGTGCACCCGCGTGCATCGGCATTGGCGTCCCGAACGACGTGAACGCGTTGGCCACGCGCGGCTTGATCAGCGTGCAACTGGGCAGCCCGGCGTACAACGCGGGCGTGCGCGTCGGAGACGTGATCGAACGCGTGAACCAGCAAGCCGTCGAGGAACGCACGCCCCTGGCGTTGCTCTCGGCCGTGTGTGGCGCGGACGGCTCGACGGTCACGCTCACGGTGCGCCGAGGCGAACGGCGGTTCGACGTTACCGTGACGCGACGCCTGCCCATCAACGATTCGTTCAGCACCGTCCTTTTGCCGAACGGCGTCGGGTACATCGGGGTGCGCGCCTCCGCGTCCTCCCTACAGGCGTTGCCGTACGAGTTGGGCGCGGAAATCAACCGGTTGCAGCGGCAAGGCGCACGGCGATTCATTCTCGACGTGCGGGGGAACGCGTCGCTCTCCGTGCAAGACGGCGCGAATCTCGCGGACGTCTTCTTACGCGAGGGGGTGATCACGCGGGTGTACGACGTGAACGGCGAGTGGACGCCGTCGTCCTTGCAGACTGAAGCGAAGAATGGCATGTTCGACGTGGACGCGCCGTTGGTGGTGCTCGTCAACGAAGGCACGGAGAACGGCGGTGAAGTGCTCGCGGCGGCGTTGCAAGCGCACGGTCGCGCGCGCGCGGTTGGCGCGCGCACCGCTGGGAACGGCGTGATGTTCTTTCCGTTCCGCACGCCGGAAGGCGGGTGGTTGAGCGTGCCGGTGCGCGCGTGGTTCACGCCAAGTGGACGCAGCGTGCACGGGGTGGGCGTGACGCCGGACGTGATCGTGCCGAGCGACGCGGGCGTGTTCCCAGACAAGCCGGACGTTGTGCTGGACGCGTCGTTGGCGGCGGCCTTGGCGTTGCTTGCGCGCACGCCTTGACGTCACCAAGCGCGCTCGTGCAAACGAAAACCTGGGATCGTGCACATTCGAAAAACGCCGTTCCCAAAAGGCATGAGCTTCCTCTGGAAGTGAGGTACGCTTCCTGACGTTCACATCGTGATCGACGCGAGTCTCCACTTCTTATCGGGCGTTGTTCGTCGTCCGTCGGCATCTCGTTGAAGTCCATGATGTCACACCTCACCCGGACGGTCCTCGTGACCATCGACATGCATCAGCGATGCGACGAACGCCCGCAACTCCTCGCTCGCGTCCCACGCGGCCTCCTCGCGCAACCAATCGGGCAAAGCGTCGTGCACGGCGAGCGCTCGAACGAGCAACGCGCGGCACGCCGCGCAGGGTTGCAGCGCGAACAACGACGCCAGCAGCGTCAAGAGGGCCGAGGTGGGGTGCGCGTCGGCGAGCTTCGTGACGTTCTTGACGAACGCGTGCCGTTCGTCCGGCGACCACGTCGAGGCGCGCGACGCCACGTCGGTCAACAGGTCTTCATCGCCGAGCTCGACGTGCCCGTGCAGTAGTTCCGCGCCGTCGCCTTCCCGTCCGGGCGTGCGCAGCAACCGCAGCGCGAGCGTGCGCACGTCCGGATGCTGAAGGTGCCCCAAGGCGCGCACGGCCCGGTACGAGACAACGCTGTCGTCGTGCTCCGCCAACGCGATCAACCGCGTTGGATCGCGTGGAAAGGGCCGACGAAGGAACACGGTCAGCATTGCCTTGAGGCGCCCAGAGTCCCGCTCGACGTCGAGGTCACGCGCGAGTTCCGCAACGTCCGCGTCAGCGGCCCGTTCACCCCACCGCATCAAGGACGGATTGAACGTGCGGCTGCGCTCGACTTCCCGCCGTGCCCACGCCAGGGACACGTCGAGCGCCGCACGCTCCGAGCTGTTCGCGGTGACGCGCCCTGCGAGCTCTTCGACGCGGTCCAAGTATGCGCGCACATCCTCGTCATGTTCGTGAACGCGAAGCAGATCATTCACGACGTCCTCGCCGAACAATCCACGCGCATCCTGAAGCAACTCCCCGTCCTCCACGCGCTCCGCGTCACGCCGCAACGCCCGGCCGATGTCGCGCAGTAACTCGGGGAGGATGCGAAGGCCGCGCAGGTCGAGCAGGGCCGGTCCGAAGAACCGCACGAGTTGATCGTCCGCGTCGGCTGCTTGGCGAAAGCGCGCTCGCAACTCGCGCGCGGCGTGTTCGTCTCCGTCGAAGGCGAGCAACTTGAGCAACTCCACGAGTTGTCGCGCATCCCAAAACTGCGCGGTCGTATCGCGCAGGTCATCAAGGGCGCGCAAGACGTGCGGGCGTACGTCCGGCCACACCCCGGTGAGTTTCGCGGCGTCCGCAAGGTACACGCTCGTGCGCCCTTCGAGTTGCGCGTCGAACGCGGTGTCACGCACGCACGCGTCCAGCACGACCGCGCGGACCGCCGTGCGTTCAGCGTCACTCGCGCGTTGAAGGTGCAAAAGCGCGCGGCCCAACCCGTCGTGCAACGCGCGTTCGAACGCGGCAAGATCATCAAGCACGCTGCGCTCCTGGCTGGAACGGCATGGCGTCACGATGAAAGATCATGATGATCCTGCTTCGCCGCGTCGTTCACGTGAAGCGTGCTCGATGGCATGTAACGCGTCGTGCGCGACGTTCGCGATCGTGATGCCGTACCCGCTCGCGCCAAGCGTCTCGCCGTCAAAAGCGCGCATCGGTCGTTCGTGCTGCGTCAGCAACGCCTGCAACGCCGGAATGGCCGCTGGATGCCCGAGCTTTCCGAGGGCGCGCGCCGCTTCGAGGCGCAGCACGCCATCCTCGTCGTGCGTCAAGGCGATCAGCGCGTACACGGCTTCCCGGTACCGCCCTTGCTCCATCACGCGCAGTAATGCCGAGCGTACGTCTGCGTTCGGTTCCTCGCCCAGCCGGCGGACGAGCGCGCCGCGCACCACAGGCTCCTTCAATTTGCCGAGGCGCAACACCCAGCCTTGCCGCACGTACGCCACGCGCTCCTCGCTCAGCAACACCAGCACGCGCGGCACGATCGGCGTGAGGTCCGCGTCCGTCGCGTACTCCACGGCACGGCGACGCACCCGCTCGCTTTCGTGCTGCAAGAATTCCTCAGGGACCGGCAGGGGGTGCGCTTGCTCGTGGTTGACGTACAACCCGGTCGTGATGACTTCGGCGTGCCGCGAGGTCCACGCGACCTTGACGACGTCCGGTGTCACGGCGTCGTGCCGCTGCAACGTGAACAGCACGCGTTGAGAGGCGTCGGCGTGCTCATCGCGCTTCAGCACGTCCAGAGCGGCGCGCGTCCAGTTCGGCGCGTCAAGCACGCGCAGCACTTCGACGAGGCGCACGAGGTCATGCTCCTGCACGCGTGGCAGCCACGTCCACGCGGTTGCGGCCACGTCGTGCACGCCGTGCTTCGCCAGGAGCGTGAGCAGCGACGTCGCGACGTGCGCGTCCACCTCCACGTCCAGCGCACCGCGAAGAACGCTCAGCAACGCGACGTCCAGCGTTGGCGCGCGCAGCAGTGTGCTGAGGGCCGCGCGCCGCACCTCGACATCCTGCGCGGCGGTCCGCACGACGTTCACGAGGTCGGGTTCCAGCAGCGGCAAGCCCCACCCGAAGCCGTTCATGTCGTACCCGGCGAGCAATTCTCGCAGCCACGTTTCGTACCACGTCAAGAAGTCCGGGAAGGGCGAGAAGAACGGCGGCGACGTGAGGTTCCAGTCGACGTACACGATCCTGCCTTGATGCGCGCCCGACACGATCAGCAGCACGTCGAAGGTGCAGCCTTGCGTCAGGAGTGTCACGAACCCGTCGTAGATGGCGTCGCTGTCCTCGGGGAGGTGCAATGCGACGCGCCAGTCCACGCCGTCGGGCATGTTCGGGTGCAGCGGGGACGGTCGGTCCACGCGGCCTTCCTGCGCGGCTTCGTGCAGCGAGTACAAGCCGTAGTCTTGCCCGGCGCCGCCGTTGCCGACGTGCACGAGGAAGTCACGGTACGCGTCGGGCAGGCGAACGCCGTGCTGCGCTTCGAACGCGGCGACGTCCGCCTCGCCGAGCGGTGGGCCGAGATGGAAGTGGTGCGCGCCCGAGCCGAACACGTCACGTGATTGACGGCGCGCCTCGGCAAGGCGGGAGTGAATGAAGTCGATGCGCGCGTGATTCATGTCGTTACGCTAGCAAGGGCGCGGCGAACGGGCATCCGCACGTCGGCGGACGAGCGCGTGGCCGACAGGCTGACCGTGCGGCACAATCAACTGGGAGGTCGAGCGCGTCGTTGACCGTACAAGCCGTGGAGATCGCCTTGCGTGACTTGCTGCCCTCGTTGGGCTGTGACTTCACCGTCAACCACCCGGGACGTCACGTCCAGAGCGGCCCTTCTCGCACATCGACGCTCGTCTCTCGGTTCATGACCGCGAGGTGTACGACTTGAGCTTCGACGAGGTACGACCATTGGGGTTGCACGAACGTCGACCAACGCTTGTGTCCGTCTCATGCGGCAAGCTTAAGTTCGGCGGCCATCAGAGCGAGCTCGTCGTGACACCGCCACTGCCAAAAACCCATCTCCTCGCAATCGAATAGAACGGCGAGGTCATACGCGAGAAGCCGCTCGCCTGCTCGTTCCTTCCACCTTCCACGGGCTTTCCATGCGTTTGACGAAGTCGTATCAGTGAAAGGAGCGAGGATTGGTCACATCACGTCATCCAGTAGGCGCCGTAGAAAGGCGTCGTACGCGTCTTTCATCGGCAGGTCGGTGTCGATCTTCACGCGGCGGCGCGTTGCTTTCACGACCTCGTTCGTGACGGGATTGAAGCCGTCCTTCTCGTACGTTTCCCAGTACACGCCGACGCCGCGCCGCTGCCAGGCGGGCACCTCGTTGAAGTTCACGCCGCGCTCGAACAGCAACTCGTTCTTGAAGGCCACCGTTTGCCCTTCGAGAATTCGCGTGGCTTCGGCGACGCTCTTGCCTTCTTGCCGCAGCGTCCAGTACGCGAGGCCGTTGAGGGCGCAGCGCGCCGCGTCCGCTTGCCGCCAGCGAAAGTAATCCACGACGTCCTGCTCCTTCACGCCGAGCCACACGCGGCTGTCGAAGGTCGCGCGTGCCCCGCACGCGAGGCTGAACGTCGCCGAGGCGAAGCCCGCCGAGAGGCTCACGAGCTTTTCGAGTTCCCGGTCGAACAGCGTCCACGACGGCGGGAAGAGGACGCTGATCTCGTCGCTTTCCGTGTACGCGTACACGCCCCCGAATTCTTCGAGAAGTGCCCGCGCGGTTTCAGTCATGAAGGCGCTCATGCGTTCGTCGAACGGCTTGGCGAAGCGCGTCGCCGTGAACGTGGAGAAGCCGCGCCCGTCGACGCGCAAGACCGTCCACGCGCCGGGCAGGAGTTTGAGGTTGTGGTAGTACTCCAGGGCGCGCAGGCGCGCTTCGAAGTCATTGTTGTTCATCGCAGAAGTCTTTCTTGGATTTGGAAGGTGTCGCTTTCGAGGCGCACGTCGAAGAGCGTGTCGAAGCCTTCGGCGAAGGTCGGGGCTTGGAGGCGCTTCAAAGTCGCGAAGACGGCGACGTCGGGTACGCGCGCCTTGCCTTCGCGGCGTCGATTGCGTTCCAGCGAGCCGCGCACGTTCGGCACGAAGAAGTACCCGACGAGGCGCGCTTCGTATGCCCGCCCGAGGGCGATGAGGTCCACTCGCTCTTCGACCGTCGGGTTGGTGTTGTCCACGACGACGCTTCGTCCCGCTTGCAGCGCTTCGGCGACGAGTTGAAGCTGCCGTCTCGTCTTGTTGCGGTTGTTGGGGAAGAGGTCCTTGCTGACGAGGGCGTGCGACGCGGCGAAACGCGCTTGGTACAAGGTGGACTTGCCGGCGCCTTGCAACCCGACGAAGAGCACGAGTTCGAGCGGCGGGGGAGAAGGCAGGTCGTCAGCGAGGATGTCGCGCGCTCCGTCCTTCCCACGAAGGCATTCCTGTCGTGCTCATTCGCTGGGTGAAGGCGCGATTGAAGGACAGGTTGCTCAGGGTTCGGGCGGCGCGATTCATGAAGTCGAGTGTAAAGCGTCCACGGGGAGGGGGGATGGGCTGCGTGGCGTACGCCGTCGTGTCAGGTCAGGCGCGCGAGGGCCGCGAAGAGCGCGTCGACGTTCGCGCGTTCCGGCAGGCCGGCAACTTGCCCGTCGCCGAGTTCCACCACGCGCCACGCGCCGTCCTCACGTTTCGCGACGTCCATCGTGAAGAAGCGGCTGGGCACGCGCGCGGCGAGCGCTTCGAACGCGTGGATGGGCACGGTCTCGCCGTGGTACTCGCCTTCTTCCCAGTACTCGCTGCTGAGCACGACCTTTCCGTCGAGGACGAAGAGGCGGTGTTCGCGCGTGAGCGGCATGCCGCTTTTCGAGTGCGCGCTGAGCGCCGCGAAGCGTTCGAATTCGCGCAGGACGAGGCCGCCGACGAGGTCGCGGCCTTGCCGCGCGAGGAAGGTGTCGATGACGTGCCGAGCGGACGGGCGGTCGCTCGCGTCGGGAATGAAGCAGGCCTGGGACCACTCGTGCTTGCGGCTTTTGACGTAGTCCTTGACGATGAGGGGCGAGCCGCCGAAGGTGTCGAGGGCGGCGTCGACGTGCGCGTGGTTGACGTCGCTGGGCGTGTCGCCGGGAATCCAAGTGCTGCGGGGGGTGTCGTCGCGCAGCGCGTCGTACCAACTGGGCAGGAGGTGCGTGAAGCGGTACGCGCTCGGGTCGGTGAGAAGGCGGGCGCCGCGTTCGATCAGCGCGGCGTGCAGGGCGTCGTACGCTTCGGGGCGCAGCATCCACCCGCGGTACACGAGGGGGGAGGCGTCGAGGTGGCGGGGTAGCCAGCGCAGGGCGCGGGTGAGGTGGCCGTCGAGGAGGGCTTCGAGGTCGAGCAGCGCGTGAGGCAGCCCGTGCCGCTCGGCGGCATCGACTTCGGGAGCGTACGCTTCGTCGGGCGTGCGGCCGGCGAAGGGCATGGCGGGTACGAGCAGCACGCGACGAGTATAGGCGGCATCTGGGCGAGCAGTACTGCCTGATATCCCTGCTCGTGACGCACGCTCGGGCAGGAAGGATTTCGTGGAGACCGTAGGTAGGCGTCGACCTGAACATGGAAGACGAAGGCGTCAAGTTAGGGTTTTAGATTTTCGCCGGGAGGGTCAAATAATCCGCTCAACCGACTCTACTTCCACACTTTTTCGCCCTTCCCCTCTTGTCGAGTTGAGGTATACCCTAGATTGCCTGAGAGCTTTGGTCAGAAAGCGAAGGGACGTGCTGGCCCTTCGGCAACAGCAGGGTGGGCAGAGGAACGTTCCTCTGCCCACCCTGCTGTTGCTCAAATCTACCGGTGCGTTTCCTGCCCGGCTGAATCTTTACTCGCCCGAGGAGGACACCTGAATTTCCTGCGGCGGGTTCGTCGTTTCACGAGCCGTCTTCAGCGCCGTCGTCCACCACGCGAGTTCTTCGAACAGGGCCGTCACGCTCGGCTCCAGGTACGTCAGTTCATCGAGGTTCTTGCCTTGCTGCCACGCCGCGAAGAAGTCCCCACCTTGAATGTGTACCGCCGTACGCAACGGAGCCATTTGCAACTCCACCGCGATTCCCCTCAGGTGCTCGATGGCGCGCGCCGCACCGACGGAGCCGTACCCGACGAAGGCGACGGGCTTCTTGTTCCACTCGGGGTACGCGTAATCGAGGGCGTTCTTGAGCGCGGCGGTCGGGCCGTGGTTGTACTCGGCGGTGATGATCACGTACCCGTCGAACTCGGCGAGTCGTTGTTGCCAGCGTTGACCGACTTCGTTTTGCGTGGGTGCCCAAGCGTTCGAGGCGACTTCGTTGAACAGTGGCAGTGGGAAGTCACGCAAGTCGAGCACTTCGAAGTTGAGGTCGGTGCGTTGGGCAGCTCGCTTCATGAACCACTCGGTGGGTTTGTCTGCGAAGCGGGTGTCGCGGGTGCTGCCGATGATGACGGCGATCTTCGGGTTGTTGGGGTTCGTCATGTGCTGCTCCTTACGAGGTGAGGCAGTGGGCGAGGAAGGGCTGGCCGTGACGGGCGTCGAGGAAGATTCGTTGGTGAAGCGTCGGCGGTTGATGAGCCAGGCAGTCCCGGCAACGGCGGCGGCGAGTAACGCGAGGGTCAGTCGAGGCATGGATCCTTCGGGAAGCTTTAGCGAGATTGGATGGGAGCTTTGCGGGAGCGGCCCCAGGCGATCACGCCAGCGAGCGCGGCAAGGATGAGGTTCATGGGCAGCATCATGCCTTCGCCGCGCGTCAGGTGGAAGATCGAAGCGAACACCATCACGAGGACCAAGCCGAGCGCGGCAAGGGGCGTGAGGGCCGGGCGGACGCGGAAGGCGGCAGGAAGGATCAAGCCGAGCGCACCGGCCACTTCAGCGAGGCCAATGAAGCGCACGAGCAAGGCGGGCACGTCACCGGCCCAGGGTAGCGTCGTGGCGAGCTGCTCGATAGGCATGCTGATCTTCATCAAGCCGGTCATGAGGAACGCGGCGGCGAGGAGGACTTGCAGGATCCAGAAGGTGATGTGCAGAGCGCGGTTGGTGCGGGGGGCGGTGGTGCGGGTCGTGGTGGTCATGGCGTACTCCTGGAGGTGTGAGTGAGGGGTGGTGAGAGCTCAGGCGGCGTGCAGGTGGATGGTGTTGGTGTGCGAGAAGGAATCACCAACTCCTTGTTACGTCCTTTAGTGTTTAAACATCCATCCAGAAGAAGAGAAGGAAACTTACTTCACCACCAGCCGCTTGCGAATCAACGAGAGCACTTCGATCAACGAATACAACTGCCCCGGCGTCAAATGCCCAAACTGTGCGTGATGCAACGCCGCAAGCGGTTCGTCCAAAGAATCCACCAGCGTCCGGCCTTTCTCGGTCAGTGCCGTCGGAACGCAGCGGCGATCAGTGGTACTGCGAACCCGGCTCACAAGGCCCATTTCTTCCATCTTGTCGAGCATGCGGGTGACGTCTGGCATGCGACTCAGGAGCCGATCGCGGATGTCGTTCCGACCGAGTCCTCCGTCACCGGCACCGCGCAGGATACGCAGCACGTTGTACTGGGTGGGGCTGAGGCCGTACTCGCGTAAGAAAAGTTCGCTTTGGTCGGCGAGAAGTTGGGCGGTGCGGTGCAAGTTGAGCAACGCTTCTTCTTCCAAGCTTTGGAAGGGGCGTTGTTGTTGGATTTCTTCGCGGAGCGTGTCGCTCATGGAAAACAGTATAGGTGTTACAACATGGAAATGCAAGGGGTCCCCACCTCAACTCAAACCGCAGCACAGAACTACCCTCCAGTTCTGACCCTTGACCAGGAATGACCAGATCAGCTCACTTCCTGCATGTGGAGAAACCTAACGACCACGATGCACCCACCCATGCCGTCAACGCTCAGCCAGTACAAGCCCACTCTGGACATGTCTCTCGGTAGGTCTCGCGTTCAGGCTCTTTTTCAGACTTACCGGAGTGGTCAGTCGAGCGCGTGGGTCAGGAATTGAAGGGCGTGACCCAGAAACGACCGGCGAACACCAGCAGCGCGAGCAACGCAAGCACCAACGCCGGCACCGGCGTCTCCCGGCGTCTCAAGTGCACGCTGACCGCGCCGAGCATCAGCGCCGCGAGCGCGAGCGCCGCGACGGGCGTGAGCCACGTCAGCACTCCAAGAGCGGCTGGGAGAATCAGCCCGAGCCCTCCGAGGACTTCGGCGGCACCGATCAGGCGGATGGCGCTCGGATCGAAGTCGGCCGTCCACGCCATCGCCGGGTTCTTAGGTTTGCTGAGTTTGGCGAGGCCGCTGGCGAGAAACGCGAGGGCGAGGAGGACTTGCAGGACCCACAAGACGATGTGCATTCGATGCTCCTAGAAGCGCCCGAGATCAGGCAGTGAGAAGGAGGGTGTGGCCCACCGGGTCACGAACGAGGAATCCGTCGGCGACGCGTTCGGCGCGAGGAAGTCGCTGCAGGGCTGCGTCAAGTCGAGCAGGGGAGTCGTAGCGGATGGTGAAGCGGCGCAGTCCAGCCGTTCCGGGCCGTGGCGGTGGTGCACCGACGCCTTGCCACGTGTTGATGGCGAGGCGGTGCGGGAAGCGTCCGTTGGCGTGCAAGTCGGCCGCGCCCATCTGTGGCATGACGAGGTTCTCCTCGAAGCCGAGGTCGTCGCGGTAAAAGCGGAGGGCCGCATCGAGGTTCGGGACGTGCAGGTGCACGTGCCCAACCTTGGTTCCTTCGGGCACGGGTCGGTTGAAGTCACGGTCGGGCAGCACGGCCAGGAGCGCTTGGACGTCCAGCGGGTCGCGCCCGCTGCGGACGCGGCCTTCGCTGTCGATGATCTCGATTCCCGCGGCGGTGACGCTCATGGAGCGTTGCCGTTCGGGCGTTTCGAGGGTCAACTCGAGGCCGATGCCGTCGGGGTCGTTGAGGTAGATCGCCTTGGACATCACGTGGTCGGTCGGGGAGATCGGTTCCCGGCGGATGATCAGTCGGGCGAGGACGCGGGCGAATTCGATCTCGTTGGGCAGGTGGATGGCGACGTGGTAGAGGCCGCTGTGGCCGCGCCTTACGGGGGAGGTGGCTCCGCCGTGTAGTACGAGGAGCGTTTCGCGCTCGGTGCCGAGTTCGAGTACGCTGCCGCTCTTGCTTCTCAGTCGCAAGCCGACGGTGTCTTGCCAGAATTTGAGGGACTTCTCGGGGTTGGTGACGTCAAGGTGGACTGGGCCGAGGGTGGCGAAGTCGCTTGGAACGGTGCTTGGGGTGGGGTTGGCTGGTTCGGTGATCATGGGGCCTCCGGTAGGATGGTGGTTCGTGGTCGTTCTCAACTTGCGGAGGCTACCCTCCGCTTATGAAATACCATAGCATACAAACGGAGGCATGCCTCCGTTTGCTAGACTACAAATGTGAACACTTCCCAGCCGACTCCGCTCCGGAAAGACGCGGAACGCAACCGCGCCCGCATCCTTGAGGCGGCACGCGCCGTGTTCGCCGCCCACGGCGTTCACGCCTCCCTCGAAGCGGTCGCAGAACGCGCCGGCGTCGGCATCGCCACCCTTTACCGCCGCTTCCCCACCCGCGCCGACCTCGTCGGCGCGCTCTACGACGAGGAGTACACCGAATACGGCACAGCCCTCGACGAAGCCCTTGCCTTCGACGACGCTTGGCGCGGCCTCGAACACTACTTCGAGCGCGTTTGCCAACACCAAGCGTCCCATGCCGGCTTGCCCGACGCTCTCACGACGACGCTACCCGGCAACCGGCACCTCGAGGCGGGCCGTGCGCGGCTACGCGAACAGATGTCACAACTTATCGCCCGGGCGCAGCAGCAAGGCACTTTGCGAGCGGACGTCACGCCGGAAGATCTCGCCTTCGTCCTGATAGGAACCGGAGCGGTCGTTGCGGCGACGTCGCCAGTCGCGCCAAACGCGTGGCGACGCCACCTCGCGCTCACGCTCGACGGCTTCCGAGCGGAGGGCGCGCGGACACTGCCGGTCCCACCCCTCTCGCAGCGGCAACTGTTCCGCGCCATGCTCAGGCGCGGACTTCCATAGCGTGCATTCATGCCCGCGGCGTTCTTGAACGAAGAACAAGCGGTGCCAGAGTGCGTATATGAACGATTGGAGTTCGTTCTACACGCACTCTTGGCCGTACCGTGAGGCATGGCGACCTGCGATCTGGGTCACGTCACCGATGGCGAATGAGTTTCACTCGGCAACTCCCAGGTTCTTTCGACACAGGACGTCCACTTGTACTGAAGTACTGAATCGCCGCGACCTCGAGGGCGCGACGCTCTACGTCGTCACGACCGCTGCGCTGGGCGCTTCCTGCCCGCTGACTTCCCCAAGTGGACGACCTTCGAGGGAGTGGAGTTCCAAACGACAAGACCTCACTGGAGAGATAGGGATCTGGCTGTTGGACTCCTTGCTTGCAAAGCGGCGAGCATGCGCTGCTCGAGGCTACGTCAACCAAGCCTGAACGGCCTGTTTATCGACGCACTTTGGCTGCGTACCGCCTATGCCCTCGGCAGTAGGTGGTGGAACACAGAAAAGAAGGGCGTCCGCGGCCTCCTTCTGAGGAAATGATAGCTGTAGAATCCAGGAAATTGCCTTTATATCAGGCAGGAGGCAGGCCAGGGCAAGTCGGTGGCCTCAACATTCACCGATTGACATAAGATGTTATAACATCTATCTTGAATTCGAGCGAGGACGAGGAGCCGAGCATCGAACCTCAGCCTCCAAAGGAGCGCCCATGAACGTCCAAGGCATCACCTGGCACGCCGTCACTCTGGAACCTGAAGCCTTCGAAGCCACCAAGCAACTCACCATCCAGGTGCTTGGCCTGCAACCCATGATGGAATTCGAAGGCGTTGCGGTGTTCAGCACGTCCAACGGGACGCTGCTGGAACTCTACACCCACCAGGCTGTGCCTCCCTTCGGATACAACGGCAATGTCGCCTTCGGGTTCCGGGTGGACGACATCGAAGTGGCCAGTCAGCAACTCGAAGCTGCCGGGTACGAGCTGCTGGGTGAGATCAACCGGGTGCCCGAAATGAACTACGCCTACCGGCACTTCCGTGGCCCTGGAGGCATCATCTACGGGCTGAACGAACAACGCTGAGCGGCAAAGCAACACGCCACTTCAAGCCCAGATCCCGGAAGTAAGTTCACTTCCGGGATCTGCCTTCCCTCAGGGTGCCCTCTGCGCCCTGAAGGAAGCGAAAAGAGCCAAGGGGAACGGAAAAGCCGTGCAACGAAAAAAAGTGGAGCTAAGACAAAGGGGCGAGAAGTCCACTGTTCGCAGACCGCCGCCTTCCACGCCTGCAAGTTCACCGCTTGACCTCGAGCAACCTACAACGTGTTTGACTCTGTCGCACTGACCTTCCAGGTCTGCCCGATACATGGGCTCATCGAAAACGCCTTGAGCAGTCCACCACAGACCGGTCAGGCCACCTTCGTTCGGCTCTCCCCGGCGGTGACGGGGATCTGCCAGCAGGACCCACCCTGAGGCAGCGTGTCGTTTGACCTCCGCCTCAGGGCGTCAATCACAAGCCAGACTTCAAGTATCGACGCTGCTCGGCCACCACTTGCTTCAACGCTGGTTTTGCATCACGACTGAAGTACGGGAAACTGGTGAAGGCATGCGGCATGGCGGGGTAGTCGCCTACAACGACCGGGACGTTCGCAGCACGCAGCGCCTCCGCGTACCGCAGGCCGTCGTCACGCAACGCGTCGTACCCGGCCACTTGAATGAGGGCGGGCGGCAAGTTCGTATGGCTCGGCGCTCGCAGTGGCGAAAGCCGCCAGTCCGTCCTCAACGTTCCTTCCGGAATGTAGAACCGTTCGTACGCCTTCATATCAGCCGCGTTGAGGATGATTTGATTTGCATGGCGTCGACGTGATTCCGACTCCTGACTCAAATCCGTGGCCGGGTAAATCAGCGCTTGATGGTGAATGACAGGGCCACCCTGATCTCGCGCGAGTAAGCACAGCACGGCCGCCAGATTGCCACCTGCACTTTCACCCATCACGCCGATTCGGCCTTCCGCGCCGAGAGCGGCCATGTTCGCCGCACTCCACTTCAGCGCATCGAAGCAGTCTTCCAGCCCCGCCGGGAACGGATGGGCAGGTGCCAAGCGGTACTCCACCGAGACGACCACGGCGTCGAGGTCAGCAGCGACCGTGCTGCTCATCCAGTCCGCTATGTTCAAATCCCCTTGAGCCCAGCCACCGCCGTGCAGTGCGAGAACCAAGGGCCTCGGTGCGCTGGTAGGACGCTCGGGCGTGTAGATACGGATGGGGATGTGACCCGCACGCCCTGGAATCATCCGGTTTTCCTGGCGCACCCCACGCCGAGGCCAGCCAGTGATGAGCCGAAAGACAAAGCCAGACTGCGGCGCGCTCGAGCGCTGAATCTGCTCTTCCGCGGTAAGGTCCGCGACGACAGGACCGGGCAGTCCTTTGAGCAGGGCGTCGAGGACCCTCATCCTTGAATCCAGGGGAACGGAGGCGTCAACTGGACGCGACGCGAGCCGGTACTGACGATATGCCATGGCCCCCAGCAAGATCAGCGTTCCCACCCGGAAGATGCGGCGGGCGGTTCTGCGAGTCGAGGCGTGACGATCAGAGGAAGACGGATTCATGTAACTCCTGACGAAGCTGAGAGAGTGACCGATCGGCGTCCAAGACGCGGACAACGTCCGCGCCCATGTAGAGTTTCAGATGTTCAGGCCGACGTCGAAGGTCGCGGTGTACCCTTCCGTGAGGCTGCCTTTGAGGTCCAGCAGCAATTGGCTTCCACCATTGCGGTAGAGGATGTCCGTGCTGTTCAGCCGGTCTCGCTGTCCCTTAGTGTTGTACGGCGCGCGGGCATGCACGACATCCGTGATCGAGTCCGGGAAGTAGAGCTGCGTCGTGAACTCCCCGGTGACCTTCCCGTCGGTGATCACACTCATGCTGAAGTGCAGGTGCACGGAGCGCCCGGCGTACCAGCCGGGATAGATGGTGCGAAACGAGGCCTTCCCGTTCGCGTCGGTGAGCTGATACCCGCGCAGGAAGTCCTGCCCGCGAGTGTCGAACTGATCGGCGTTGTCCGCTACGCCGCTGTACACGCCCAGCGCGTCGCACTGCCACACGTCGATCTTGACATTCGCACGAGGCTCGCAGGTGTTGAGTGCCACGCGGGACACCACGAACTCCAGGGTGAGGGGAACGCCATCCTGAACGGCCCCGCCACTCGTGTTGGCGCGGATGTCGCGGCGGTTGAGTTCATTGGAGACGAAGTACGGGCCCTCGATCTGAGCTGGGCGGACCACGCAACCCGGCAAGCTTTTGGCCCCAGTCGTGCCGGCGCTGTTCCTGCCCGTGAAGAACCACCAGCCATACAAGCCCGCACCGACCGCCGTGCCCCCCGCACTCAGACCGAGCAGTTGCAGGGCACGGCGGCGACTCAGCACCTGGCCAACTTGTTGATCATCATTGTCCATACGGACCTCCAGCGGAAGAAAGAGTGGGAGGGCGTGCAACTACGCACTCGGGGATGAACAACGAAGGCCGGTCCACCCTGCAGCACAAGAAGTGTCGACCGGCCTTCGTTGTTCACGCTCGTCGTGCCATCAGGTGGGACGTTTCCGGGAACTGGTGAGGTGCGAATCGTGCATGACCTGAAGCTGAACGTTCCGCCCTTTAACACGACGGAGACGCTTCAGCCTCAAGTCAATGCCGCCTGATGGGACGAGTTCAGCGGGCTTGAATGGGGGCTTTGCGGGCGCGGCCCCAGGCGATCACGCCGGCCAGTGCGGCCAGGACGAGGTTCATGGGCAGCATCATGCCTTCG